>NZ_CDRRGL010000089.1:0-7712 GCF_977041755.1 Slackia sp. | reverse complement strand
CGTGTCGTCTTCTCTGGAAGTTGGGCAGGTTGTCAAAGTTACGAGCGGTCCTTTTGCCGAGTTTGATGGCACGATTTCTGAAGTCATGCCTGAGGCTGGCAAAGTCAAGGTCATGGTATCCATGTTCGGCCGCGAAACTCCTGTCGAGCTTACGTTCGACCAGGTTGCGACCATCTAATTTTGGCTATTCCCAGCCGCTGTGAGCCTGGGTGGACAGGGCTTCTCTTGCAGTGGCTGTGTATGGGAAATAACAAAACGGCAAGGTAAGGAAACAACGACAATGGCTGAGAAGAAAGTTACCGGCTTCGTTAAGCTGCAAATTCCGGCTGGCGCTGCTAACCCGGCTCCTCCGGTCGGCCCCGCTCTGGGTGCTCAGGGTGTCAACATCATGCAGTTCTGCCAGGCGTTTAACGCCGCTACGCAGGAGCAGTCCGGCACCATCATCCCTGTTGAAATCACCATCTATGAGGACAAAACCTTCACCTTCGTGTGCAAGACTCCTCCGGCGGCTGTTCTCATCAAGGAAAAGCTCGGTATTAAGAGCGGCTCTGGCATTCCGCAGCTGAAGACCGTGGGCACGCTGTCCCTCGATCAGCTCCGCGAAATCGCCGAGATCAAGATGCCCGACCTCAACGCTAACGATATTGAGGCCGCCATGGAGATCGTTGCTGGCACCGCCCGTTCCATGGGCGTTCGCATCGAGGGCCGCGAGATGAAGAAGGTTTATGTGCCTTCCAAGAAGCTCGCTGCTGCGCTCGCTGGCCGCGAAGAGTAATCTTCGCATCGCGTTTATTTGAACGCACTGTAAGTGGAAGGGTCTCATGACCCGCCATCACCACGTAAGTGGAAGGGTTTGAAGAAAACCCGCCATTACCACGAAAGGATAGAAAGACATGTCTCTTTCCAAGAATCGCAAAGCTGCCCTCGCTAAGGTCGAGAAGGACAAGCTTTACGCTCCCGTCGAGGCCATGAACCTCGTCAAGGAATGCTCTTCTGCGAAGTTCGACGAGACCGTCGAAGTTCACTTCCGTCTCGGCATTGACACTCGTCAGGCCGACCAGCAGCTGCGCGGCATGGTTTCCCTGCCGAACGGCTCTGGCAAAACTGTCCGCGTTGCCGTCTTCGCTGAGGGCGCGCAGGCTGACGCCGCCCGTGAGGCTGGCGCCGATATCGTTGGCTCCGATGACCTCGTGGCCGACATCCAGGCTGGCAACATTAACTTCGATGCTGCTGTGGCTACCCCGAACCTCATGGGCAAGGTTGGCCGCCTGGGCAAAATTCTTGGTCCCCGTGGCTTGATGCCGAACCCCAAGCTCGGCACCGTGACCATGGACGTTGCCAAGGCCATTTCTGAGCTTAAGGGCGGCAAGGTCGAGTACCGTGCTGACCGCTACGGCATTGCTCACGTCATCATTGGCAAGGCGAGCTTCACCGCTGAGCAGCTGTCCCAGAACTATGGCACCGTGTACGACGAGATTGTTCGCATGAAGCCGTCTTCGGCCAAGGGCAAGTACATCAAGTCGATTACGGTTTCTTCCACCATGGGCGTTGGCATTTCTGTCGACCCTGCCGTTTCTCGCAACTTCGATCAGGCTGCTGAGTAGCCTTCATTGAATTGCAACCGTCGTATCCACCATGCGATGGTTTACAGCCCGCTCTTCGGAGCGGGCTTTTCTTTTGTGGTAGCATGGCGTGCGTTATGCGTTGAAAGAAGGCTTTTCATGAGGCTGAACATCATTAAGAAATCACCTGCAGAAATTGAGGCGATGAAGGAGGCGGGACGGCTTTCCGCCTATGTGCTCCGCAAAGTGGGCGAGGCGGCAAAGCCAGGCGTGTCGACGCTCGAGCTCGATGAATTGGCTGAAACGCTCATTCGTGCTGAAGGCGGAATCCCGGTCTTCAAGGGCTATGGCGGCTTTCCTGGTTCCATTTGCGCCTCGGTGAATGATCAAATCGTGCACGGCATTCCCTCGTCTAAGGCAGTTCTTCGCGAAGGAGATATTCTTTCGATTGATACGGGCGCCACAGTTGATGGCTGGGTTGGAGATAATGCCTGGACGTACCCCATCGGTAAAGTATCGAGTGATGTTGCCATGCTGCTCGAGACTACTGAGAAATGCATGTGGGCGGGTCTCTCGGCTGCGCGTGCTGGCAATCATCTCGGTGACATTGGCCATGCCGTTCAGAGCATCGCCGAGGCGCAAGGATATGGCGTTGTTCGCGATTATGTGGGCCATGGCATTGGTCGTCATATGCACGAAGACCCCAATGTGCCTAATTATGGGCGCCCTCATAGCGGCATAGAACTTGAGGTTGGCATGGTGCTGGCAATTGAGCCCATGATTAACATGGGGACTCGTAAAACGCGCGTGGGCCGTGATGGCTGGCTCGTGACGACGCGCGACCATAAGCCAAGCGCCCATTTTGAAAAAACGGTCGCCATTACCGAAGATGGCCCGCTGGTTCTCACGACCGAGCCCGGCTTTACGCGACCCGTTTCAAAAACCTGTTAAATGCTCGTAGCGTTAAACAGGTTTACTCGCGATAAAGCCCGGCGGCATTGTGATGCTGCCGGGCTTTTGCCGGTAATTACCCTTTGCAACCTGCGGCTCGGCCTATTGGACGCTCTGCGCATTGAGCACGCGAGCTTTGAGCGCGGCATTTTTTGAGCTGTCGTCTCTTTGCCGTGATTTCCTTATGCGATCTAATGGCCCAACCTGCTAAATGCTACGAGCATTTAGCAGGTCTTAGCATTTGAGGGATTCGACCTGTTAAACGCTACGAGCATTTAGCAGGTCGGGGAAGTGTTCTCGTCTTGCGAGTCGGATCGATGTGGCTCTTATCGATGAAGTTTGCTTGCGATTTTGTTCGCGATGTTTGCCACGAAGCTCGCTTCTTCAAGGTGAAGTTTCAATGCGATGCCGAAGGTTACGACAAGCGCCGTGAGGCCGCCTGCGACGATGCTGATGAGGGCATTGATGATAGAGCCGTTCATGGGCGCCACTACCATGCAGCCCTGCATCACAAGCCAGCCCGCGAAGGCGCCTGCGGCGCCGAGGACGAACGAGCGAACGGCCGATGCGACCATGCCGCCCAAGCCAAACGCGCCAAGTCGATGGCGCAGATATGCGAAGCATGCCACATCGAGCACGATGTAGAAGACCGTTTCACTCAAAGCAACGGCGACGATGCCGAGGTTGAGAGCGCCTGCGGCCGGCGTTGAAAATACCATGATGAATGCAATCTGCAAAACGGACGCGCACAGCATAAGGCCCGAATAGGGCTTCATTGCGCGCAGCGCGGAAAACGCCTTTTGCAAATAGGTATTCACCGCATAGAACGGCAGCGAAATCGAAAGCACAATGAGGTAGCTTGCGATTTGCCAGATGTTTTCTTGCGTGAATGCGCCGATGTGATAGAGCGTGACCAGGGGTTCTGCAAACACAATGAGATAGAGCATGAACGGCAGCATGAAAAACAGGATCTGTTTGCTGCCCGAGACTACGCCGCGCTTGAAGGAGTCGGTGTCGCCCTTTGCAATCATGTGCGAGATTTCAGTGAACATGGTTGTGGTGATGGGCACCGTGAGGAAGGCGTAGGGGAGGGTGAACCACAGGCGCGCGTACGCAATAATGGAGGGGCCGTTGTCGAGGCAGCCGTAGGCGGCTGAATTCTGAACGGAAACGATCACGAGGCCGGCAGTCATAACCACGACGGCGGGTACGCCGATCGAAAGCGTTTCCTTGAGGGCGGGGTCATGCAGGTCGACATGCGGGCGCAATTTGATGCCGTTTCGGCGCAGCGCCGGCAATTGAATGGCCATTTGCATGAACACGCCAAGCGGGTTGCCGATTGCGATGATGAGTTTAGCGAGTTCGGGATTGCTCGGAGCTACAAAGGCGTATGCGACGAAGGTCGCGGTTACGATGATGTTGTTGAAGATAGGCGCAGCCGACGACCATAGGTAATCGCGCGAAGCGTTGAGCAGGCCGCTTACGATGGTCGAAATGCCATAGAACACAATTTGCATCGCGAAGAACCGGAAGAAGAAGATGGCGTCGCCCATCGTAGATTGGTCGTTCATGAAACTTTGGGTGTAAATGAGCGCCGGCGCGAAAATGGTGCAGAGCAGCGCGACGAAACCAAGCAGAATGAACGTGAGCGAGAGCAGATTCGATGCGTATTCGTTGCCGCCCTTAACGCCGAGTCTATCTTTCACCGAGACGTAGACGGGCAGAAACGCGGTTACCAGCATGCCGCCCACAACGAGCTCGTAGAGCATATTGGGAAGGTTATTCGCCACCTGATAGGAGCTAGCGAGCATGGTGGACCCCAAGGCGAAGGCCATCGCCCAGGTGCGCATAAAGCCGGTGATACGCGAGATAATGACGAAGAATGAAATGAGCGCGGCGGACGATCCGACGTTTGCGACGTCGGAGGCAGCGCCTTCTGCGTCTTCGTTGGGTTCGTTCGTTATGGAATTGTTCGTAGTAGTCATGTTGCCCTTAATGTTTGGGTATACTAATGCGGTTAAAGTCGATTGCAAATCAACCGCAATCATAGCGCGAGCGGTACAAATCGTGAAACGAGGCACCATGAACATCCTGATTATCCGCAACAACTCCAACGCCGAGGCCATCGACGCGTCGATGATGCTTGCGACGTATTTGGAGTCGCAGGGAATTGGGCACACCGAACTCGATTCCATGCCGCTTTCCATCGAGTCGGTCATCGATATGTGCGACGACATCGATGTGAAGTCGTTCGACATGGTGGTTTCTCTTGGCGGCGACGGAACCATGCTTCGCGCCGCCCGTCTTGTGGGCAAGCATCGTGTGCCTATTTTGGGCATCAATTTCGGCCACTTGGGCTTCCTCGTGAATTCCTCCAAAGATGGCGTGATTCCCATTGTCGCGGCTGCGCTTGCGGGCGATGTGGTGCGCGAGGAGCGCTCGAGCCTGCATATTGAGCTGTGGAGCGGCGAGACTCAGGTCGCTAGTCGTTTTGCGCTGAATGAGTTCTCGGTCACGCGCGGCGAGTTGGGCCGTATCATCGATTTCGGCATCAACATCGCCGGCACGCATGTGGTCGACATGCGCGGTGACGGCCTGGTCGTTTCGTCGGCAACGGGCTCTACCGCCTATGCGCTTTCCGCGGGCGGCCCGCTGTGCTCGCCCGAGTTCCGCGGCTTGGTCGTTGTGCCTTTGGCTCCGCATACGCTGCTTTCGCGTTCGGTCATTACCGGCCCGAGCGACATTGTGGAAATCGACCTCTCGAAGAACCCTGAAAGCCGCGAGGCGAGCTACTTCGTCGATGGCGAAATCGTGATTCTCGACGAGCCCATCGATCGCGTGCTGGTGCGCAAGAGCAACAATCCCACCATTCTGTTGCGCTATAAGAGCGATGGCTTCTATGCCGAAGCGTCGAGGGTATTCTTCCGCGACGATCGCAAGCAGTAAAACAAAATGCCCGCAGCAATGCGGGCATTTTTTATGGCTCAATACGGTTTCGAGCGGACAGTGCTTGTTTGGGCGCGAGCGTAAGGGAAGGCGAGCCTTCACAAAAAGCCCGGCCTCGGCTTTCGCCGAGCCGGGCGGCGCCCGCTCGGGCGCGAAGGTTTGGGAAATAAAGTGCCACTGGCAGAAAGGCCCGGCCTCGGCTAATGCCGAGCCGGGCGGCGCCCGCTCGGGCGCGAAGGTTTGGGAAATAAAGTGCCACTGGCACTTTATTTATGGAAGAAGCGGCGCTTTTCGTATTTCGGTTCGCAGCATACGTTGATGCCGAGCGTGCGGTAGAGCTTCTCGTCGGTTTCCGAAATGATCACGCTGAAGAATGCGTCGCATCCGCGTAGGTCGCCGGCGTGGTCGATGAGCTCTTTGGCCACGGGGTCGGTTGCGGAGCTCACGGAAAGCGCAAGCAGCGTTTCGTCGGAATGCAGGCGAGGGTTATTCGCGTGCAGGGTGTTCTTCTTCAGCTTGCAAATGGGTTCGATGACCTCGTCGGAAATGACGAAAAGGTCTTCATCGACGTCCGAAACGCCCTTTAAAGCATTCATAAGCAGGGAAGATGCCGCGCCAAGCAGGTTGGAGGTTTTGCCGGTGACCACGCGGCCGTCGGGCAGCACCATGGCGCCCGCGGGTGCTCCGGTCGCCTCTTCCTTCAGAAGCGCCGCTTTGCGCGCAGGCGAGAAGTTCGCGTCGACACCCACCTGGTTCATGAGCAGCTCAAGGCGTTGAACCTGATCGAGATGCGTGCCCGTGCGGCGCTGGTCAACGGCGGCGGCGAAATAGCGGCGCACGATTTCCATCTTCGCGGCATCGCGGCAGGCGTCGTCGTCGCAAATGGCGAGGCCGGCCATATTCACGCCCATGTCGGTGGGCGACTGGTAGGGGCTTTCACCCAAAATGCCTTCGAGCATGCTCTTCAGAACGGGGAAGATTTCGATGTCGCGGTTGTAGTTCACGGTTGTGGCGCCGTATGCCTCCAAATGGAACGGGTCGATTGCGTTTGCATCGTCCAAATCGACCGTGGCGGCCTCGTAGGCGACGTTCACGGGATGCTTCAGCGGCAGGTTCCAAATGGGGAACGTCTCGTATTTGGCATAGCCAGCCTCGATGCCGCGCTTGTGCTCATGATAGAGCTGCGAGAGAGCGGTGGCCATCTTGCCCGAGCCCGGGCCGGGTGCGGTTACCACGACGAGCGGGCGCGTGGTTTCCACGAATTCGTTTTTGCCGAAACCGTCATCGGAATTGATGCGCGCGATATCGTAGGGGTAGCCAGCGATAGGGTAGTGCAAATAGCTCTTCACGCCGAGCGACGAGAGCTTCTGGCGGAATGCCGCGGCGGAAGGCTGGTTCTCGTAGCGCGTGATAACGACGCCAGCCGTGGCGAAGCCCATGTTCGCGAAAATATCGAGCAGGCGCAGCACGTCTTCGTCGTAGGTGATGCCCAAGTCGCCGCGCATCTTGTTTTTCTCGATATCGTTGGCGTTGATCGCGACGATGATTTCCACATCGTCGGCGAACTGCTTGAGCATGCGAATTTTGCTGTCGGGCTGGAAGCCTGGCAAAACGCGGCTTGCGTGGTGGTCGTCGAAGAGCTTTCCGCCGAACTCGAGGTACAGCTTTCCGCCAAACTGGCCGATGCGCTCACGAATATGCTCCGCCTGCAGGGCGATATATTTGTCATTGTCGAAACCGATGCGCATAAAGCCTCCTGGTAATCTGGACGTGGCACGCGAAGCGCGCGTATGCATGAACGACTTATTTTAGCGCTCTGCGCAACGCATGTGGGCGACTGTGTTTCCGCTATGTAAAAACACCGCATTCCTTTGAAAACGGGCGTGGCTCTTGGGCGCTGCGCGCGTAAAATAGAAAAACGTTTGAGTGAGGCATGTGCTTGCGCGCAAGCGTATTTTGGGTGCGGCGCATGTTGCAAGAAGAAGGCACGACAAGCGCAAAGGAGCATCATGGCCAAGCACATTTTCGTGACGGGCGGCGTGGTTTCGTCGTTGGGCAAGGGTATTACGGCGGCATCGCTCGGGCATCTTTTGAAAGCCCGCGGATACCATGTGACCATGCAGAAAATCGACCCGTACCTCAACGTCGACCCGGGCACGATGAGCCCGTTTCAGCATGGCGAGGTGTTCGTAACCGACGATGGCCATGAAGGCGACCTTGACCTGGGCCATTACGAGCGCTTTATCGATGAAA
>NZ_CDRRGL010000088.1:0-7748 GCF_977041755.1 Slackia sp. | reverse complement strand
TGGGTCACTGACTCCGTGAGCAAAGCCGCTCAGTCAAATTCTCAGCTGACGGTTGATGGCAACTATCTCTACGTCGGCACCGTTGATGTCGACTTTGGAACGAACACGTACAACAACGGCCATCTGACGCGCATCAATATCCTGACCGGCGCTGTTTCTTGGCAGCATGTCAATGCCGACGAGGGTTATTACTGGACGGGCGCGACGGTGGGCGATGACTATGTCTTGGTTCCCACCAGTGCTGGTACCGTCGAGATGCTCAGCAAATCGACGGGCGCTGTGCTCGGAAGCGTTTCGGTTGGTGCTCTTGTCAACTCAAGCTGTGTGCTTTCGGCTGACGGCAGCCATGCCTATCTAATCTCGCGCGACGGTAAGCTGCACGTGTTGGCGATTTCTGATGGCGACTCACGCGATGCGGACGCCGCTTCGCGCATTACTGAGGAGCGCGTGGTTGACCTTGGCCTTACCGGCTGCGCGTGCGCGCCTTCGATGCATGACGGCAAGCTGATTGTCGGCGGCGAAGCCAATGGCAGCGCGGCGCTCGCTATCATCGATCTGAACAACGGCTTTGCTACGACGCTGATCACGACGGCAGACGGCTCCCAGCTGACGGCTGGCATTCTTGGTGGCATTAAGGGCGCTCCGCTGGTGAGTGCCCAGGCAGATGGCACGTATGTGTACTTTACGGTTAACTACGGCGAGACCTCTGATTTCGTTAACTACACCTCAGGCGGTGGCGTTTATCGCTACAAGCTGGGCGATGCCGAGGCTTCGGGTGTGTTTAGCGCGACGGGGCACTATAACTGTTGCGACTCGCCGATCGCGTGTGATTCCAAGGGCAATCTGTACTACATCAACGACTCTGGCACGTTGTTTAAGCTGAACGCTGGCATGAAGGTCTCGTTTAACACTGGCGAGGGATCCAAGGTCGATTTCCAGACTACGACCGCCAACGGCTCTGTCACTAAGCCTGCCGACCCGACGCGCGAAGGCTACACCTTTGCCGGCTGGTACACCGATGCAGCATGCACGAAGGCATACGATTTCGCGACCGCAGTAACGTCCGATTTGACGCTGTATGCCAAGTGGACGAAGAATGAAGCGTCTTCGCCTGACATTGATAATGCTGGCGGTAAGAAGGACAACGCGGACACGCAGCTAGTGTCGCAGGGCGGCTATGTGTCGCCTTCTTCGCTGCCTTTGTCGCAAAGCGCGCTTTCCAAGAACGATGGTGAAAAGGCCGACGATGGCAAGAAGACCGACGACCAGAAGAGCGCGAAGGCAAGCGATGCGAAGTCTTCCTCGAAGGCTGAAAATGATACTGCCACCAAATCGGCGGCTGCCGCAGACGACGGCGCATCTTCAACCGAGAGCGCTCTCATTTGGCCTTACATTGTTTTGGCGGTCGGCGTTGCTGGTCTTGCTGCCGCCACTGTGTGGTTTGTCGTCGCCCGTCGCAAACGTGATGGGGATGAGTAGCGAAGCATGTCTGACGAAATGAAACCCACTTCGGAAGACACGAAAATCACGGCGGGGAATGCTCCTCGCCGTGATTCGGCGGAAGCGGCGGCCCTTACCGTGGGGTCGCCGTCTTCGTCTTCCTCATCTCAAACGGCGCCTTCGGGCTTGGCGTCGAAGCGCACATCGCTCTCTTTGGCGACGCGTGCGGGCATCGCGGCTCTCGCGGTGGTGTCGGTGCTGTTCATCGGCGCTTCGGCATTCGCTTTGACGAATGGCTTTGGCCTTCCGGCCGACTCTCCTGTCGTTAAGGCCGCGGAAAGCGTTGGAATCGTGCGCTCGGCCGATGTCGAGGCCTCATCTGCCGACGGTGCCGACCAGGCGAAAGCCGACAAGGATGAAGCGTCGAACGAAACCAATGCCGCCGAAGAGGAATCCGAAGACAAGAAAGACGCGTCGAGTGACGCCTCTGGAAGCGACGAATCGAAATCGAAAGGCGATGGGTCATCGTCTGACAACTCGGACTCCAGTGGATCTTCCGATTCAGGCTCCTCTTCATCCTCGGGCGGCAACTCGTCTTCGAACGCCGGTTCGGGGTCGAGCTCCTCTTCCTCGGGCGCCTCTTCGAGCTCGTCGGGCTCTTCAAGCTCGAGTTCTTCGGCGGGTGGCTCCTCTCAACCGGGCACTTCCGCACCTTCCAGCACGGTAACCGTGTATGTTTCCGTATCGAGCTCTGCGGTGGGCAACCCCGTTTCGGGCGGCGGAACCTTCACGTTCAACCAAGGCGCGACGGTCTACGATGCCCTGTGCGCGTGCGGCCTCTCGATGAACGCATCGAACACGGGTTACGGCATATACGTAAGTGCCATTGGCGGCCTTGCCGAAAAAGAGCACGGCGGACACAGCGGCTGGATGTACTCAGTTAACGGCGCCGTTCCCATGACGGCGTGCAGCAATTATGTACTCTTAAATGGCGATTCCGTTTCCTGGTATTACGTGACAGGTTAGTATGACCAACGTTTTCCATACATATCACCCTGCAGTGGCGTTCGTCTTTTTGGCGAGCGCCCTTGCGCTGTCTATGGCGTGTCTGCATCCCGTGTTTTCGGCCTTGTCGCTCGCGGGTGCCCTTGCGTGTTCGTGCGTGTGCCGCGGCGGTCGCGCCACGCTGCTGTCTCTTCGGTGGATTGTTCCGTTGTGCCTGGTCGTTGCCGCAGCGAACCCGTTTTTTGTTGCATCGGGCTCAACCGAGCTGTTCCGCATAGGGCAGCGCGCCATCTATGCCGAAGCGCTTTTGTACGGCCTGTGCTCGGGCGGCATGTTCGCGTCGGTGTTTCTGTGGTTCGCGTCTTATTCCTCCTGCATGGATTCCGAAAACTCGCTCGCGCTGTTCGGAAACGCCGCGCCCGTCGTTACGCTCATGGTCTCGCAGGTTTTGCGCTTGGTGCCGCAATTCGTTTCGCGCGGCCGTGCCATCGCCGACGTGCAAGACAGCATGAGCGCCGCGGCTCCTCGCACAAAGAAAGATGCCGCGCAGGGACGCATGCGCATCGTAAGCGTGCTCATGGGGTGGGGCATGGAAGACGCCCTGGAGCGAAGCTGCGCCATGCGCGCACGCGGCTACGATTGCGGTGCGCGGCGCACGACATATGCTCGTTTTCGTCTGGGCGCATCTGACACCGCGGTGCTTGCTGCGGTGGTCGCCCTCGCGCTTGCAAGCGCGGTGTGCGCGTGGCTGGCGTTTTCTGGCTTCTCGTTTTATCCCGTGGTCGCGGGCATCGCGCCGTTTTGGCTGTATCTTCCCTATGCGCTGCTCATGCTGGTGCCTCCGGCGTTGTGGCTGCGCGATTGGTTGCAATGGAGGTCGTGCGAATGACGAACGAACACAATACCGCGCCCGCCGTGGAAACGCGTGGGCTTGCGTTCGCATACCCTGTGGGCAGCGGCGAGCCCGCATTTGAGATTTCGTGGCCCGACCTGCGCATTGATCAAGGCGCTTTTTGCGTCGTAGTGGGTTCGACGGGCTCGGGCAAAACCACGCTCTTGCGCTCGTTGAAGCCCGAGCTTGTGCCTGCGGGCGCATATCGCGGCTGGGCACGCGTTTTGGGCCGTGTTGCAAGTGGGGAAGGCGTGCGGGGCGAGCAAGCGTTTACGGCGCTTGAATCGGCGCAGTCGATTGGCTTCGTGATGCAAGACCCCGCCGCGCAAATCGTATGCGACACGGTATGGCATGAGCTTGCGTTCGGGCTTGAAAACGTCGGCATGCCGCAAAATGAAATGCGCAGGCGTGTGGCCGAAGTCGCGCACTTCTTTGGCATTGAACCGTGGGTGCGCAAGAAAACTGAAGACCTCTCGGGAGGCCAGAAGCAAATCGTGAACCTGGCCAGCGTGCTGGCGTTGCGTCCGCGCGTGCTGCTGCTCGACGAGCCCACGGCGCAGCTTGATCCGAATGCCGTGAAGCAGTTCTTGTTCCTGCTGGGCCGTGTGAATTGCGAGCTCGGCATTACCGTGGTCGTCGCGACGCATTCCCCTGAAGATGTTGAGGCGTATGCGACGCAGCGCATCGACCTGGATGCGTCGGGCGCTCCTGCGCCGCGCGAATCGGCGGAAGCGGCCCTTGCGCCCCGTTGGGAAGCGCGTGCGGCGGCATGTACGCATGCCGATGCGGCGATTCGCGTTCGCGATGCGCATTTTCGCTTCGACCGCCGCGAGCCGTGGGTGCTGCGCGGCATCGATTTGAATATCGTGCGCGGTTGCGTGCATGCGCTCGTGGGCGGCAACGGCTGCGGTAAAACCACGCTTCTGCGCTGCCTGGCGGGCGTGTTGAAGCTGCAACGCGGCCATATTGACAACGCTCTAAGGTATTCCCAGGCCTTACTTCCTCAAGATCCGAAGGCGCTGTTCGTATGCGATTCGGTGCGCGAGGAGCTTATGGAGTGGTCGACTCGCTGCGGCTATGGACAGCGTGAAGCCGCAGCTATGGCGCGGCGTTTTGGGCTTGAAAGCTTGGGAGCGCGCCACCCGTATGACCTTTCGGGCGGCCAGCAGCAAAAACTCGCGCTTGCGAAGCTTCTGCTCGCGAACCCCGAGGTGCTCTTCCTCGATGAGCCCACCAAGGGCCTCGACCCGGCGTCGTGTGCCGATTTCTCCCGAACGGTGCGTGAGCTTGCCGATGGAGGCAAAACGATCGTTTTCGTGACGCACGATCTTGATTTCGCGCTCGTCACGGCCGATTTTGTGTCGATGCCCTTCGATGGCGAAATCGCGTGCACCGAACCTGTTCAGGCGTTCTTTGCAAACAACATCGTCTATCGCCCGAATGCCGCAAGCCGCCTTTTCGGCGAAATTGCGGCAGAAGGCGGGCGTGCATAATGGGGGCGGCACACGGGAATGCCGGCGTTCGCACTCGCATCGCGGCTGAAATCGTCGCCATTTTCGCCACGCCTGTTGTGTTGGTGGCGTGCGCCATCGCGAATTTCGACCAGACCGCCTTGCTCACGCTCGTCGTGGTACTTGCGAGCATAGGTGTCTTTTTCGCGAGTTACGAGGCGTCGCGCCCCCGTCTGCGCGACATCATGCCCACGGTGGTGTTGGCTGCCCTTGCCGCGGCGGGCCGCATTCTGTTCGCGCCCATTCCCGATTTCAAGCCGGTGAGCGCCATCGCGATTATCGCCGGCGTCGCATTCGGGCGTAAAAGCGGGTTCATGGTGGGTGCTTTAGCGGCGCTCGCTTCGAATTTCTTCTTCGGCCAAGGCCCGTGGACACCGTGGCAAATGTATGCCTGGGGCTTGGTTGGCTATGGGGCCGGGTTGCTCGCGATGGTGCCTGCAAAGCGACGGGCGGTAGAGTCGAAGAACTCTTGTCGGGCTCGTAGTAGGGAGGCGACCGGCATCGCGAGCGATTCAGCGTACCCTGTTTCGCCTGATGGGGAAACCGAAAGCGCCGCCTTGTTACCGCATCAGGCGCGTACCGATAAGGAAAATCGAGCCTGCTCCACTCGCCGCCTGATCGATGCGCATCCCACCATCGTGTACGCATACGGTTTTCTGGCTTGCCTCGGGTACGGCTTCATTCTGAATGCGTGGAGTATCTTGAGCTTCTTCCACGCTCAGGCGTCAGGATGGGCGGGCATCTTGGCGGTGTATGCGACGGCCCTGCCTTTCGATATCGTGCATGGCGTAGCGACGGTTATGTTCTTGCTCGCTTTGTATGGCCCGTGGCGTCGCAAGCTCGAGCGCGTGCGCAGGAAATTCGGTTTGGCGTAGGAGCAGGCAATGCAGCGAATGCTCGCCACCGAAGTTCATGGCCGCCTTGCCTTGGCGCGCAAGGAGGGCGTCCACGCGCCCCGTTTTCGAACGGGACTCTGAATATTCTTCTGTAATATGCATTTTCTTGAATATGCTGTTATGACGTGCCTTCTTTTTCACATTCGTGCTTTAGTGTGCTAAACTGCCCGAATTATTGCCTCGTATGGAAAGAAGGAATTACCCATGTCTTCTGAACAAGAAGCCATGAGCTTTGAGACCGAGGGCCTGTACGTTTCGGAATCGGAACGTCAGGGTTGGTGGTCAATCGCTCGCATTTGGATTGGCAACGCCTTCAATGTCTCTTCGCTTATTACTGGTGCCGCGCTCGGCGCGGGCCTCACGTTGTTCGATAGTTTCTTGGCTGCGTTTATCGGCTTTGGCATTATCGTCGCCTATATGAGCCTTGTGGCTATGGAATCGGCCGATGTGGGACTTCCCACGGCGCCCCTTTCCACGGCGGCACTCGGCAAGAAAGGCGGACGCTATATCGTTGGCTTCATCATGGGCGTGTCGCTCGTGGGCTGGTTCGGCGTGCAGGCTGCCGTGTGCGGCGCGTCGTTCTCGATCGCTTTCGCCGACCTTACGGGCTTCGAGATTCCTGTATGGATTTCCGCTGTCGTGCTTGGCGCGCTCATGCTCGCATCGGCGATTTACGGCTTCGATGGCGTGAAGTGGGTGAACACGGTTTCTGCTGTGCTGCTGTTTGTCATTTGCGTGTACGGCTTGGGCATTTCTATCGCGGGTACTGGCACCGATTCCATTTTCAACTATGTGCCCGTCGAGGGCATGGGTTTGGCTGCTGGCATTAGCATCTCCGTCGGTCTGTTTGCCGTAGGCGGTGCTAGCGTGGGCGACTTCACCCGTTACGCGAAAGACCGCAAAGCCGCCGTGGTTTCGAGCGTCGTTGGCGTGTGGCCGGTGAACATCCTTGTGCTCATGATGGGCGCTGTGCTCGCTATCGCCGTTCCTGAATCGGGCGGCGACATCACTATCGTGCTTTCGAGCATGGGCTTGGCACTTATTTCCGTGGTCGCCATCGTGGCTTCCACGTGGGCCGTAAACGTTGGCAACGCCTATTCCGCCGGCTTGGCATTTACGGCCATGGCGGGCAAGGGCGAGGAATCGTACAAGCTCACCACGATGATCGCCGGTATTGTCGGCCTCGTCGCCGCTGCCGCGGGCATTATGGATTACTTCACCACGTTCCTTACATTCCTTTCGGCCATGGTCCCTGCGCTCGCTGGCACCATGATTGCCGACTACTTCTTCATTCGCAAAGGCCGACCCGAGAACTTCAAGCCTCTCGAGGGCATCTCGGCGCCGGGCGTCGTGAGCTTCGCGGTGGGCGCCGTGTTTGCCATGGTGACGGGCGGCACGTTCGTGGGCACGCCGCTCGAAATGCTCGATTTCCCGCTGTTTATTGGCCCTGTGAACGGCATTGTCGTTTCCATGATTTTGTACGTGATTATCTACAAAGCCATGAAGTTGCCTGCATTTGACGGTTCTATCGTGCTTTTCACGAAGAAGTCGGCCGAATAGGGTAGTCTGGAACCACTACGCTACAAGCCGCTCGCAAGGGCGGCTTTGCTTTAATCGGGGTGCCCCGCGGGGGCGCCTGAAGGTAAGCGGCATATGTCGCAAAGTGCCCTGCCGCGTGCGGCGGGGCTGAACTAGGAAGGGGGCTCGCGTGAGGAAAATCGGAATCGAAGATATCGACGACATCGCGCTTGGCTCATCGCTTTTGGGCTCGGGTGGCGGCGGCGATCCATATATGGGTCGCTTGGAGGCCATCGCAGCCGTGAAGAAGTATGGTCCGGTCGAGCTGCTTGACATTGATGAAGTGCCTGACACCTGGACCGTCGCGCCTATTTGCGGCGTCGGCGCTCCGAGCGTGTCGCTCGAGAAGGGCACGAACGGAGTCGAGTATCCCAAGGTTCGCGCCATGATGGAGCGCATACTTGGCCGCAAGCTCGATGCGTTTTT
>NZ_CDRRGL010000087.1:0-7852 GCF_977041755.1 Slackia sp. | reverse complement strand
GGAGACAATCACCTGCCCCACGTTCGTTTAGGCGAGAGAAATTCTTACCGCGATATTCGGAATATCATTTGCGCCAAACGCGATTGCAAGGTCGTTTCGGCTTAAAAGCGAATTGCTCACTTCGTAATAGCAATCGATTTTCATCGATTCGCCAGGCTCTAGCGTCGCCACATCGTTATCGTACCAGCCGCACGTAGAACCGTCGTTCTTTGCGCCAACAAACATCAAGGGCGCTGCGGAGTTTCCTGCGCTATAGAAGGTCGCACTGCCATCAATTCGGCCAAGCGACTGCATAGAGGGCACCCTAAAGAGCTTGCGCTCGTCGGAGCCGTTGGTCAAGGAATAATTCACATGGATGATGCTTGCCCCATCGCTTGCTTTCCAATCAGAACCGATAGTGAATCCGCAGCGCTGCTCAATAATCCTGTTCCAATAATCCAGGGGAGCCATGCGTGCAATCTCGGTTTTTTCGACAGGCGTGCTTTCTGGCAGGCAATCAACAAGCTCCGTTGAAATTCCGTTCACCGTCAAACTCGGAGTCTGTTCGCTCTTTGAGTCCAACATCGTTTCGGAAGATTCGTCTGTTGCAGCACTCGCGTAGGTACTCAGAACTTCGCCGTCTTTGCCGATTTCGACTTGCACGCCATCTTCCAGGAAGTCTCCCGTGCCATCATTGGGCAACTTCATAGGTTCGTCGGTGGTGTTTGCGTATTCATTGATGGGCTCATTCGCATAGGGGAAGGCCTCGCTGGTCGATGACGCCACCTCGCCGTACACGGTTCGCAGCACGAGAGCGCTATCGGGCACTTCTGCGCCATCCTCGAGAAGCGTGGGCTGTATCGCCAGAGCCCCCAAGTCTTCTTTATTGCCATCGCCCCAATCGGCAAGGAAATTGCCAGCATGCAAATCGATGGTTTGAGTCGATGTGCGCCCGTCTTCGAAAGTGACCGTCACCGTAAGTTCATCGCCTTCAAACGCATTCGCAATTGTTCCGAATCGATCGCGCATGGAATCATCGGACGCATCAGAGTCGCCCACCTCGTCGGTCCATAGGCCAAAATAGGTATTTCCATCGCCTTCGTCGTAGTTGAGCTCGGCGGTTTGCCCCAAGCGCTTGGACGTTTGAACCTGATAGGTTTTGTTCGGGTCGTCTTTGCTCAGCCCATCATTCGCAATACCTACCGCCACTTTGTCATACGCGCTCAAATGCTCGCCAAGCCCTCGCTTCAGTGGCTTCCACGTGAGCGCTTCGTACAACAGCTCAGAATCGCTCGCATAGCTCACGTTCTGCGTATCGTAGCGATACAGCATGCCTTTCGAAATATGCGCCTGCACGGTTTTCACGCCCTCGGCTTCCACCTTAAACAGACATCCCGTGTAGGTGCCGTTATCGTCCCATTCTGGCGAGCTTTGCGACAGATCGCTCGTATGTCCAAACACGATCATCCCGTTATCGCCCGCAGCAAGCGGCGATTGCGTACCGGCAGCATAGGCTTTAACCGTGAAATCAAGGTTGGCCGTCTCGAGCGCACCCACATCGGCGGCGCCCTCATTCGTATGCATCATTGCCTGCACGGCCCCAAAACCCAAAGCCGCAAGCGCCAGGCACGCGGCAATGCCGTAGAACGGCTTACGCCCAAGCCCCATGAAACGTTGTTTCCGAGCGGACGCAGCAGGCTCAAGCGCGGCAGAGGCCAAGGCTGCATCGTTGTCGTCAAGCAGCTCAAGTGTGCGTTCCTTCAATTGTTCGGGGGCATGCACATCTTTCTGCGATGCGAGATAAAGAGCACGCAGGTCGTTATCATCGTTCATTGCTTCCTCCTTCGAGAAGGGAGTCGGTGTTGAAATGAGCAGATTCGAGAAAAGAGTCAGAAGCAGTATTCGAAGAACGTCTTTCGGGTGATGAAGCTTTCTGCGCTTCAACCGGAGCTCCTATTCGTCCGCTTGTCTGCGGAAAACCCGCATCCTCGAGAGCGTTCCTCATGGCGATACGTGCTCTATGCAGATGGCTGCGTACCGTCGCCGAACGCATGCCGAGCATTTGCGCTATCTCCCCAGTCGAAAAGCCCTCGAAATAATACAAATGAACAACTGTGCGCTGCTCAGGCGACAACCCTTGCATGGCTTCATCGAGCGCTTCTTCTTGCGGTGTTGTCTCTTTTCGCGCGTTCGTGTCGGGAGCATCGAACTCATCGGGCATTGCAGACACCTTCATGCGCCATGCGCTCTTCTGAAGATCTTTGCACGCATTGATGCATACGCGCAGCAGCCACGCTTTTTCGTGTTCGGGATTGCCAAACGGAATAGGTGAAGCATAGAACCTAAGGAACGTTGTCTGAAAGATATCCTCAGCGTCGGGCGTATTTCGGCAGCGCGCGAAAGCCAAGCGATACACTGCATCGCCATGCACGCGCATCGCTTCAGCGCACCGTTTCTTTCTCTCTTCATTGTCGATACTCATTCGATTCCTTACCTGTCATGCGATCGCCGTGGTTATTCGTCGACGCCTCTAACACGAATAACAGGGTGCATATGTTGCAGCAGCTTCTATTTTTGGCACAGATTCGCCCTTTTTTGGCACAGATTTGCGGTTGTGAACGATATTTTTTCAGAATCAAGTAGCGCTTAAGGCGATACTGAAGGAGACTAAGCGTTGACCTGATGCTTTACGGTTGACGTAAACTACACTCCTTCACAAGGGCGTTCACAACCGCACATTTGTGCCACATCGAGCAAATTCGGCACCACGCCAAACAAATGCGCGCCACATCGAGCTTCCATTCTGCTTTGTTATACTCAACCCATACAGCCGCGCAATGCGGCTTTTGGTGTTTGGCAAGACGTATAGAACACAAACTATACTCATTAACGATAAGGCGGCAGCATGCTCATTGACGCGCTTACGAGAGCCCTCCGCGAAAGCGAAGCGCTTTCAGCGGTTTACAGCAAACTCGACGCAGGCAGCGACGCGGCGCTCGGCATCGCTTCATCAGCGCGCGCATTCGCCGTTGCGGCTCGTTTCGCCGACACGCCGCAACCCATGTTGGTCGTCGTGCCCGGCGAAGACGCCGCTTCGAACTTCGCGCGCTCGCTCGCGTCGTACGTAGGCGACGAAACCGTGCTGCATTTTCCCGCGCGAAGCGATTACCCCTTTGCGCCGAAGCGTCCCGACGCGCGTGAGGTGGCGCGCCGAACGGCAGCCGGCTGGGCCCTTCAACGCGGCGAGGAAAAAATCGTCGTCGCAAGCGGAGCTGCGCTCATTCGCGCATTGCCGCCCCATGAAGAACGTGTTTTCGCCCCCGTCATTTTCAATCGCGATACAGAACCCGTCGATGCCGCCACGGGCGAAGTGCTCACATTCGAGGAAGTTGAGCGAGCGCTCGTCTCTCGTGGCTTCGAAAATACTGGCGACGCCATCGAAGGCCCCGGCACGTTTTGCGTGCGCGGCGGCGTTATCGACGTTTTTCCAGGCGATACGGGTTTTCCCGTACGTCTCGATTTTTTCGGCGACGAAATCGACGAGATTCGCCGAATCGTGCCCTCTACCGGTCAAACGATCACATCGCTCGACGAAGCACGCGTTTTCCCCGTGCGCGAATACCGCTTAAGCGGAACTGCGCTTTACAAAGCCTCGAAAGCTGCGGCTAAAAAAGCGGAAACCGACCCTGTATGGCGCGAGATTTTCGAATGGATCGACTCTGGCAACGACCACGACGGCGTCGATGCAGCCTTGCCGCTCATGTATGACAACCTCGAAATTCTTGCCGACTATGCATCGAGCACCGTGCTTACCGTGCTCGATGAGCCGCGCAGCATTATCGACGACGCCCTGCGCGCTTTCGACGACGCCTTATCGCGCGCCGCAGGCAGCCATATTCCCGTTGACGAGCTCTATCTGCCAGCTCCCAAGCTCGATTTCGGAAGCAACCAGCGCTTCACGCTCGCGTCCATCATGCGCGTGGGCGGCGTGCTCGATGCCGAGCTCCCCGTAAAGCGCACCGAGGTGGCAGGCGATTCGGAAAAACTCCTCGCGCGCCTGCGAACGCTCGTAGAGCAGCATTACACGGTGGTTTTTTCGGTGCCGAATTTCCGCGCACGCGAGGACATGAAGCTCTTCTGCGTCGACAATTCACTGCCCATGCATGAAATTCTCGACTCGGCTCCCGACGAAAGCGACAACACCGAGCCCGAGCACGCGCTCACGCCTGCGCAGGCCAAACGCGCGAAATCGCTTAGCGACCACCCCTGGTGGCATCGCAATGTTCGTGCCCTGAAAAAAGGCGTCGTGAACATCGTCGACGTGGATATTCCCCTGGGCATGGTCATTCCTGCGGCAAAAATCGGCATGATTTCAATCCACGACACGCAAGGGCGTGGCTCGAGCGTGCGCAATCGCCGCCATGTCGACATCACCGAAGTCACGTTCCCGTTCAAACCGGGCGACTACGTCGTACATGCGGTGCACGGCGTGGCGCTGTTCAAAGAAATCGTACGCCAAGAGGTATCGGGTGTCGTGCGCGACTATCTGCTTTTGCAGTACGCGGAAGGCGATGCCCTCTATGTGCCGGTCGAACAACTCGACCGCGTGACGCGCTACGTAGGGCCCGAAGGCGCAAGCCCTCGTCTCACACGCTTGAATACGAGCGACTGGTCGCGCCAACTGAACAAAGCGAAAAAAGCCGCAAAGAAACTCGCATTCGACCTCGTCGACGTATACACGCGCCGCGCGAGCGCGCAGGGCTTCCGCTATTCGCCCGACACGCCGTGGCAACGCGAGATGGAAGAGTCGTTCCCCTATACGGAAACCGCAGATCAGCTTTCCGCCATCGCCGAAGTGAAAGCCGACATGCAGTCACCCAAGCCCATGGATCGCCTTGTATGCGGCGACGTTGGATTTGGCAAAACCGAAGTCGCACTGCGAGCGGCCTTCAAAGCAACGCAAGACAACAAGCAGGTCATGGTACTGTGCCCGACGACCATTCTGGCGCAGCAGCACTACCAAACGTTCAAAGACCGTTTCGACGAATTCGGCGTAACTGTTGAGGTGCTTTCGCGCTTCCGTTCGCCAGCAGAAATGAAGGCGGCGCTTGAAGGGTTCGAAAAGGGGACCGTGCAGGTGCTCGTCGGCACGCACCGACTGCTTTCACGCGACGTGAACCCACACGACCTGGGCCTTGTCATCATCGACGAAGAGCAGCGATTCGGCGTACAGCACAAAGAACAGCTCAAGAACCTGCGCGAACAAATCGACGTACTCACGCTTTCGGCAACGCCCATTCCGCGCACCATGCAAATGAGTCTTTCGGGCGTGCGCGACATGAGCCTCATCCTTACGCCGCCGGGCAACAGACGCCCCGTCGAAGTGCACGTGGGCGAATGGGACGTCGACGTCGTAAGCGACGCCATTCGCCGTGAGCTGCATCGCGGGGGACAGGTGTATTACGTAAGCAATCGCGTGCGTACCATCGAAGAAGCCGTCCGTCGCGTGCAAGAAGCCGCTGGCGAAGCGCGCATCGGCGTGGCGCACGGCCAAATGGGCAAAGAAGAGCTCGAACGTGTAATGGAAGATTTCAGCGCGGGCGAGATCGATGTGCTCGTTGCCACCACGATTATCGAGAGCGGCATCGACAATCCCCACACCAACACACTCATTATCGAAGACTCGCAGCGCCTCGGCCTCGCGCAGATGTACCAGCTTAAAGGCCGCGTTGGACGTTCAAGCAAACAGGCGTACGCCTACTTCATGTTCCCCGAGCACGTAAGCCTCACCGAAGAAGCGCAGCAACGCCTCGAAGCGATTAACGAGCATACCGACCTCGGCAGCGGCATGCGCGTTGCCATGAGGGACCTTGAGATTCGAGGGGCGGGCGACCTTCTTGGCGCGGAGCAAAGCGGAAATATGTCAGCCGTCGGCTTCGATTTGTTCGCGCAAATGATTTCAAGCGCTGTCGATGCAGCGCGCGCGGGCGAAGGCGCGGCAGATTCCTTGCCGCCAGCCCTTTCCGACATCACGGTGAACATTCCCGTGCATGCCTACGTCGCGGAAGAATACATCCCCGATACCGACGAGCGCGTTTTGCTCTACAGACGCTTGGCCTGCGCCGATACGCTTGGCGCTGTCGACGACTTGCGCGAAGCCACGCGCGCAGCGCACCCCGATATGCCTGGAGCGAGCGAAAACATGTTCCTACGCTCAAAAATTCGTGCATGGGCCAACGAAGTCGGCGTGAAAGTCATCACGGTTGTCGGCGGCAAACTCGCTGTCGAGCCCATCTTCGTGCCTGACAGCATAATGACGCCGCTTCGACGCGAAGGCGCCCGCTATATCGCCCAAACAAAAAAGCTCCAGGTTCCCATGAAGCATTTCGAAAGCGAGCAACCGGAGAACCTCATGGAAGCCATATGGGAATTCCTTTTCAGCCTCAAACCGATTGATTCGGCGGGACTGCCGCTTGACGCCTCCGACAACGCCACCAGGAAAAAGCCGGCAAACTCTGCAGCGACGCGTTCCGGCAAAGCGAGCGCATCGAACGAACGCGGAACAAACACCGTAGGCACACGTCCAAAACGAGGAACATCAGGCAAGGAGGCGCCAGGCGCTCCTGCAAAGGGAAGGCCGAAAGCAACGAACATCTATGTCGGAGGCGCGCGCGTCACTCGCAAGCCAAAGGTGAAGCTCAATATTCCCACGCCGCCGAAAAACCCCTCGGCACCCGTTGCGGGCGATGGCCGCCCCGTGCCTTTTACGCCCGACCGGCCCGCAATTGCTCCTGACGGAAGACCTGCGTCAAACGGGACGCGCGCTCGGGGAAGCAAAACGAGAGGCACAAACCGTCGATGACGCAGCGAACAGCAACAAACAGGGCGAAAAAGGAGCCCGCGACGAAGGCGTCCTCTTCATCGCGGGCTCAGCGAAACGCGCGAGGCGCAACGCCAAAAGCACGCAGCGCTCGAACATCGGCAGCCCAAGCCGCACCTCCATCGAAGAAAAAGCCATCGAGTACGCAAAGCCAAGCCAAATCAAAGTCATCGTCTGCCGCGAACAGGGAAAAGACGACAGCCAGCAGCACAGCCCGTGCAAAATCGAAAACGATTTCGGCAAATCGAAGCGCACAAGGCAAAGCTTCGGCAAGAAAGCAAGCGGTCAAAAAACGAACAACCAAGCAAAAGCGCACCGTGCTCACCTCGGCACATGACGCAATAAGCGCCGTAGGAACGCTCGTCGGCCATTTCTCCAAGCGCGTCATGCTCGCCTTCGTGGCCGCCCTCGTGTTGGCCGTTGGCGCCATCGGAACCGCCGTAACCACCGAAGCTCGAATTCAAGCCGATCTCGACGGCCTGCCAAGCTATATCACGGAAGACATGGTTTCGGAGGCACGGTCAATGCAGGCGCATTACGGCCACCCCGCCGGCTGCACGATCGCCCAAATCATCGCTGAAAGCTCCTATCAGGGGGATTTGTCGCAGCTCGCCAAAGAAGACCACAATCTCTTCGGCATGAAATGGGCAAACTCCTTTGCAGGATGCGATGGGGTAGTGGGGCCCACGAATTGGGACACCAATGAGGAATACGACGGACAATACGTTCAAATCAACGACGCGTTCATCGAATTCGAAAGCGACAAGGCTTGCATCAAGTTTCGCTCCGCCGTATTCCTGCAAGCTTCGACGTACGCCGATAACGACCTTATACAGCAAGCCATAGCAGAACGCTCGTCGACGCTCATGGCTCAGGGGCTCCAAGACGCGGGCTGGGCAACCGACAGCAGCTACGCCAACAAGCTCATCGCGATCATGGACCAATACGACTTATATCGTTTGGACATATAGATACGACGTTGAGTCCATTCCC
>NZ_CDRRGL010000086.1:0-8322 GCF_977041755.1 Slackia sp. | reverse complement strand
CATAAGCTGGGCGCGAACGCGCGCCTTTCGCTCGCGCTCGCGCGCCTCGGCATCGGAAGAAACTCTCGTCGAGGCGACGGTAGCTCCCGAAACGCGCACGCGCTGCGAAGCTTGCCCGATATTGCCGTGCACACGAGTCGTTCGAGCCGGCCCATCGGTCGATTCCGTATGCGACCCATGCGAGCGAACCACGTTCGTTTTGCCCGTTTTAACCTGCTCGCGAGCGCTGTGCATGGCCTTCTTCGTTTTCTGGCGAATTCGCAGTGCGTCCGCCTGAGAGATATCAATGCGCCCCGACATAGCAGGGTTCACAGGCAACGTCGGCGTACGACCCGAAGCCTCGTCGTCTTCTTGCCACACCGCGCCATGGCTGAATTGCACGCGAATCGTGATGTATTCCATGGCGAGCAGCGAAAGCAGGATCGCCATAACAATGAGGTAGCCAATTACCGCACCCGGCAAGCCCGTGAAATTAATGAGCAAGATGGGCACGAAAACCGAAAAGCCAAACGTGATGAAATAAAGCTTCGTAACGTCGCCCTGACGGCGCAGCACCGTAATGACCTGATACAAGAAGTCGACCGCCGCAGTCACGCCGCCCGCAGCAACCATGACATAGGCCAATCCTCGATAGGGTTCAAAATCCAAACCGTAAATCCAGCTCATAAGAGGTATGCCGATCCAGCCCATAAGGACGGCCGTCACGCCCGTGAATGCGAGCACAACGCCCATCATGGCCAAGAATGCTAAATCGAATCGCTTGCGTCGACTCGGGTCGGCCCATTCCTTCGTAAGACGCACGAGCAGCGGCTTATATACCAGCTGAATCGCGAGCATAATACCCTGCGCTGGAAAATACAGCGCATTGAAGTACAGCTGGCTATCATAAGGGAGCACGCCTTCCATCACGAACTTCGGCATGCTCTCGATGAGGTTGAACAGGAACACCGCCAAGAACAGCGGGAAGCACTGCTTGAAAATCACCACAACGCTCTCAAAGGTGCAGCGGGGCGATTTCGGCGTTTCGATAAGCCCCAAAGGGAAAGTGAGGAAAACGAACGTCAGCGCCGCAACCACAGCCATGACAATGCTCGCAACACCCACATTGCGCGTAATGAGCAAGGCGAGCGAGAAAAATAGCACGACAAGCACGGAGCGCACCGCCTGCGAGATGCCCGCAAGATAGAACTTGTCTTGCTGTTGCAAACGACCTTCGTATACATCGGCGAGAGCATCAATCATGCGATAGAAATACACGCCAATTGAAATGGTGAGCATGTCTCCGCCATAGCCGCGCACCATGCAGTACCCCACGCCAACAAACATCATAAGCGCGCAGGTAATGAAACGGTTCACCTCATAATCGGCAAACGAATGGCGCTCATCGATATCGGAAACCTGATAGGTACGCACGCCGTAATTGCCGATCATCATGAGCAGCGTAGCGGTGATGAACGCGAGCGAAAACATACCCGCAAGCTCGGCATTCGTGAGCTGCGTGATAACGACGGTGAGCACAGGGAAAACCATGCCCCATGTGGCAATGCCGAACATATTGCAAATGTAGTCGCGCGATGTGCGATGCGATGCATACATCTCGTCCTGATCGGAAAAGGAGCCCTCTTTCGCGGCACCGAGCAAGCGGTTCCACCATTGGCTAATAGTCCTGGTGAGCGCGTTATTCACAAATACGTTCGACATAACGAAGCGAAAATCCCCTTTCAACGCCCCTAGGGAGCGAAAAGCATAAACACATGGAATTATAAAGCCCCGCCCGGAAAACTCCGGACGGGGCAAAGCGGCGTCAACAAACGTTCACCTAACAAAATAAAGAATGATTTTACGCCTCAATCTCTCCCGCTGCGCTCACTTGAGCATTGGGGTCGTTGAAGACGTCACGATTGAAAAAGGCGATGAGGCCAACGAGAATTGCAAGCACCACCACCGTCGACGCGACGGTTTCGAACGACATAGCGTCCCCCTTTGAAACATGGAGCCGAGGCTCCTTTGATTAGGATGGTTCTGCATTATTATTCTATTTCCCTATTTATGCAATAGGTTTATAGGTATTTATTTGGAAGAGAGCAACGAAACGATAAAAACAATAGTTCAGCACCGCAACAATATGCCACAGACGATACAATCAAAGTAACGCGATTCAAGGAGGCTAGCTTATGTCGTATGCGTTCATCCACGCCACGGTGCTCGACGGCACAGAAAAAATGAAGTCCATGCTCGACACGACAGTTCTCGTCGATGACAAGGGAAAAATCGTCGAAGTCGGCCCCACCGCAAAAGTAAAAATGCGCGGCGGCGAACAGATCATCGACCTGCAAGGCAAGTACCTCATACCTGGACTCATCAACATGCACGTGCATCTGGTTGGCGACGGCACGCCCCACAGTTCAAGCAACGCCGAAGGGGCGGTTCAAAAAGTCACAGGCAACCCCGTTGGCATGGCGATTTTGCGCCACATGCTGAAAGCCTCGCTGAAAAACCAGCTTGCAAGCGGCGTAACCACCGTGCGCAGCGTCGGCGACCCCGGGTATGCCGATATCCAAGTGCGCGATCAAATTAAATCGGGCAAGTTCCAAGGTCCGCGCCTTATCGCATCGGGATGCGGCATCACTGTTCCCGAGGGCCATGCGCGCTTGTTTGCGAAGAAAGCGACGACTCCCGAAGAGGGTCGTGCGCTCGTCCATGAGCACTTCAGCAATGGAGCCGATCAGATCAAGCTCTTCATCACGGGCGGCGTTTTTGATGCCGAGGTTGAAGGCGAGCCGGGAGTCTTGCGCATGCCCCTCGATATCGCGCAAGCAGTGTGCGACGAAGCGCATAAACTCGGGCTTCGCACCTCGGCCCATATCGAAAGCACCGAAGGCGTCGAGGTCGGCTTGAAAGCGGGCGTCGATACCATCGAACATGGCGCACCCCTTACCGACGAGCTTTTGAAGCTGTTCAAGAAAAATGGGCTCGGCAACGCCTCGTCGCTTACCTGCACGCTCTCGCCGGCACTCCCCTTCGCGGTGCTTTCGCCCGAGAAAACGCACTCTACCCATGTGCAGAAAGTCAACGGCCGCGTTGTCTACGAAGGCGTCGCCACCGCGACGCGTCAGGCGCTTGCCAACGGCATTCCCGTAGGTCTGGGTACCGATTCCGCCTGCCCGTTCGTCACGCACTACGACATGTGGCGCGAAGTGGTGTATTTCCAGCGTCATACTGGCGTGACGCCCGAATTCGCACTGCATACCGCGACGCTCAAGAACGCGCAACTGTTGGGCGTAGCCAACGAGACCGGCTCCATCGAAACGGGCAAGAGCGCCGATTTAATCGTGCTCGACGCAAACCCGCTCAACGACCTCTGCGCGCTGCGTAACGTTGAACAAGTTTATATGGCCGGCAAGCCCGTGAAATATAAGGCGAAGCACTTGCCCAAGATCGACGCCGAGCTCGATGGCATTATGAATGGCCTCGACAACGACCCGTTCGTGAGCGAATGGAATATCGCTGAGGAAAAGAAGTCGCTCAACCCCTTCGCGAAACGAGGCACGAAAGAATAAAGGCCAATCGCAAACGCGGAAAGACCGCTTGGCTTTTTCGCGAAACGCGACACAAGGGAATAGAGCGGAAACGCCGCCCTTCGGCAACGTGCTCAACGGCCACCGAAAAACACGCACACCAGCCGCCGTTTCGAAATCGTGAGCCCGAAGCGGCGGTCTAATGCGCATAATGAAAAGGCAACTCACCTCTCGACAACGAAAGGAACACTCATGAGGCTCGCAATCGCTTCAGACATTCACGGCTCTGCGAAATGGTGCGAAAAGTTCTTGAAAGCGGCCGATGAGGAGCGAGCCGACGAGATTGTTCTGCTCGGCGACATTTTGTATCACGGACCACGAAACGAAGAGCCCGAGGGCTACGACCCCAAAAGCGTTGCCGCCATGCTCAATGAACGCGCAGGTTCCATTGTGGCCGCACGCGGCAATTGCGATGCGGAAGTCGACCAAATGATGCTCGAATTTCCCTGCATGGGCGATTACGCGCTCGTCTTCGCTGACGGCATGCGCCTGTTCTGCACGCACGGCCATGTTTTCGGAAGCGGGCTGCACAACAGCGTCAACAACATGCCGAAATTGCCGAAGGGAAGCGCATTCCTGTTCGGACACACGCATATCAAAGTAAACGAGCGCGACGCGCATCACTCCGGCGTATGGCTCTTCAACCCGGGCAGCGTTGCCATTCCCAAAGATGGGTCGCACAGCTTCGGCATTCTCGACGGCAAAACCTTTACGCACCGCATTCTGCTGTAAGCGGCACCCAGCACAACACGAAAACGGCCTACCGACCATATCCAAAGGTTGGCAGGCCGTTTGGTTTCATGACAAGCCAGAAAAACCGCGCATGGACCGTACACAACGGTACGCCGAGCGAGACCTGTTAAATGCTCGTAGCATTTAACAGGTCTCGCACAGAAACGGAACTCTTTCTACCGGCTGGGGGTAAATTTTTCGCAAAAGGTAAACTGCCCGCTATGTAAGACGGACATATATAAAAGCATTTATAGAAGAGACTCTCAATGGCAGCCGTATTTCTCCGCTATTCTTCAGCTATGACATGAATCTCTTTTCGTATGGGCATATTGGATAGATATAAATTGAATTCAGAATCCTCGATTACCCTTTTATATTCCGTCTGCTCTTCCTCGTCGCGAATATTGGTCTTATAGGGAACGTGAATCGTGTACGTCGAGTCGGGTGCGATTTTTATATAGCGCATTGAACCATCCGTAATCGCCGGTTCACTTTCGGCCCAAAGCCATGTATCCGCAATGTAATATGTGTTCTTACGTTCGGGCACTAAATTGCATTCGAATAGGAATATTCCGCCATCGGAGTTACCGATATTGCCAACTTCTATCTCCAGACATATGAGGCTCAAAGAATCGAGCCCTTCGAACGTTTTACTCTTATCCAGGCCGTAGCGTTCGATATATTCGTTGTACGACATCTTTTCCGCATTGGTCACATTAACGGAATAACCTGAAGTGTTTTCGCTGGCAAGCGACAAGAAGGCACCGTCGAACGATACGTTTTCATGCATCTCGTGCGTTTCAACAGCGGGTAATTTCAAAGCAGTATCGTTGATCCAGGCGATTCGCATGACAACGCCTACGGCTATGGCGCATATTCCAAGAACACCAACTGCCTTTGCAATAACCCTGGCGGCATTATTGAGCATTTGAAACCACTCTTCCCTCCTCCAAGGTATATACGGTGTCGCATTGGCCCCTAAGAAAACCCTCGTCATGACTCGCTATGACTATCGTCGCGCCTTGGTTCTTTGCTTCGTCGATTAGTCCCTTTAGCAATTCAGGACCCGTAGAATCAAGCGCATTGGTTGGTTCATCGAGAAGAACGACACGAGGATAGCCTATAAAAGCTGCAGCGATCCCAAGCCTCTGCTTCATGCCTAGTGAATATTTTTTGTAAGGCTTGGTATTAGACGAGTCGAGGCCGCACCTTCCCATCATCAAACACGCATCGTCTTTCGAGAACGGTAAGCCTAAACCGGAAAGAAACATGAGGTTCTTCAATCCGCTATAACGCGCAATGAATCCTGGCGAATCAATGAGGGCGCCTATGGAATCGGGGATATTTGAACCAGGATTAACCTGCTTGCCATCCACGATAACCAAACCGCTAGTCGGAATGACTAATCCCGAAATAATTTGAAGCAAGGTCGTTTTTCCCGAACCGTTGACACCGCGAAGCCCGTACACAATGCCGTCATTCAAGCGGAGCTCGATATCCGAAAGCACACGAGTGCCTTTGTAGCTTTTACAAACACCATCAAGAATAATCATTGCAATGCCTCCTGACCGAACGAGATATCCATGCGATCGACCCTTACCCAATACGCAGCAGCCGAAATCAACGCCAGAACAAACAACGCGATGCAACCACTCGCCGCATCGAGCCCTTCAGAGGAAATGCTTGCGTAGCATGCAAGGCAAAGATATCTTCCGACAAGAAAACCTGAAGGATAGCAAGGAGCCGAAGCGACGATGAAAACGCTCAACACAAGTGCGGATATTTCGCCGAAACGAGACAGCACGTTAAGCACGATGCAGTTGATGAAGAATAGTGCGAGCAGAAACGAAGCGAGCATGCCTCCCGTAACGTGCGGATTACCGCTCAAATAGTCATCGTCCAAAAGCACGTTGCATAAAGAGAGAATGCTTGTGCCAAATTCCGCACCTTGCGCTATGGTCCATGCCAAGGAAGACACGCAGAGCGCGATAAAAAGCATCAGAGCACCGATTATCAACCACACAATATCTGCAACGAACCAAGCACTTCTATTTCCAGTCGCTAAGACGAAATATCCACTCTCTTTTCCCGTTCGTCCAAGCGGGGCCAGCATCGTCCAAAGCATCGAGAATAGGCAGATTCCCATCCATTGAAACGGGATAGGATGCAGCGCCTTAGATAATGGCTGAAGGCTAATACCTCCAATAAGGGGTGCTGCGAAAAAATCCGCAAATGTGAGCGACTTGAGTTGCTCCGCGTCGCATTCGAAGATGAAGCTCATAATGGCAGCATTGCATAAAACGAATAGCCCCACAATGAGAGCTATCAGCTCGTTGCGACGGTGTTTGACATTAACTACCAGGATTTTGGTTGCGCTATTCATGGAAGCCCCGCCTCGAAACGTAATGCATTGTTGCCAACGGGACCAAGCACAAGACCAGTAGTGTGAGCAAAATATACATTCCCGATTGGGAATGGGATAGCGCGCATCCTCGCAAAAAGAGAAACGGTGAGAGCTCGAACGAAATAAAATCGCTGGGAATAGCATCTTCGATAGCTTTAAGGAGGAATAGCGCGCAATACGGTAAACCGACAAGCAATGCTGGTCTCCTTACGACAAACGAGAAGGACATAACGAAAGCAGACCAACAAGCGCAAAACACAACATTCAATACAAGAAATAAAGCATCGAATACGATGGGGCAGTTATAAAAGAAATACGAAAAGAGGCTATCGTCGAAAACGGCAAAGTAAATAGAGCTCGTTACATCGGGGGTTCTTGCAGGCAAAAGGCATGCGCACAGAATGCAGTTTACGATAATGGGCACGGCCGCAATGCAACCCCCGGCGATAAATGCGACTAGGTATTTATTTTTTAAATACATGGTCGGATTGCTTTTCAGAATGCTATTCGAAGCGAATCCGCTGTTCAATTCGTCCGCCAGTGTCCACGAAAAAGGAATCGAACACAGCAGCGGCAGCAATATAAAGAAGATATCACTGGCGGGTTGCGTAAAGTCGGCAAGAATATTGTATTTAAAACAAGAGGAAATGGTGCAGTCGAGCCATTTCGTCGAAATATAGTCCAGCGCATATGCGCCTTTCGCGTCATCGAGGTATCCGCCAATCGCAGCGACAATCGCAATTGCTGTCGCGATACAGCATGGAAGCAAAAACCATTTCGACACGAAGGCTTTGGATAATTCAGCTTTCAGGCCAGGCATAATCTATCCTTCTCTCTGAGTTGGCAGATAAAAGCGGTATTTTGTAGCACCATCCCATAGCCCGCCGCAAATATACATGGGTTTTGAGCAGTCGCACTCTTCAACCCAAAAACCAATAGTAAGAAGCCGCTCTTCTCCGACTGGCAACTTGAAGCGATAACCGTCCTTCTCGGTTGCATTCTCGATATAGCCGTCGAAATACTCAACCTGCCTGGGTTGGGTTGAATCCCAAAAGTCGCTCGAGCCACCCTCGACCATCAAGTGAAACACGTCGATGCCAAACAGACCGTCCTCCCCTTCAGGGGTTGCGTCGATGTTTTCGATTTTTAGCGAGCATTGGATATATTTCCATTTTGAACCAGAAGCAGGACCATTATCGCGGTAAAACCGGTTTGACGAATCGATTCCCGCCTCTTGCATGTTTTCGTAGACATCGCATTCGACTAACGTCACAGCAAGAGATCCATCCCACGGAAAAAATGCTTGCGGTTTTTGCTGAAGATCCTCGGTGGAGTCTAGAAGAAGAGTCTGTCCGGGGTCGACCGAATAATTAATGTTAGATGGCAGCTCGGTGTTGCGCGGTGCTGCTTTCGTTGTTGTCATTAGTGCAGCAATCGCAACCAGCACAACGACAATGCAGACAAATCCGAGAAAAGCTATTGCCAAACGTTTCATGGCATTAAGGATTCAAAACGGGATAGTTGTTATAAAGAACGCAGTCTGGGCTCCAGAGCCCGCAAACGTAGCCGTCACCCCAATAGCTGGAGCTTGAACGCCATGCGGTAAGG
>NZ_CDRRGL010000085.1:0-8446 GCF_977041755.1 Slackia sp. | reverse complement strand
ATGAGCATGGCCGGCCAAATGACGCAGTGGAAGCGGATGATGTCCTTGCCCACAATGTGGTACTGAGCGGGCCAACGGAAGGCAAACTCTGCTTTGGAAGCATCGTCGTCAAGGCCATAACCCACAGCCGTCATGTAGTTCAGCAGCGCGTCGAACCACACATAGGTCACATGGCCGTCGTCGAACGGCACGGGAACGCCCCAATCGAAGCTCGTGCGGCTCACGGAAAGGTCGTTCAGACCGCCTTCGACGAAGCTGCGCACCTCATTCATGCGGAAATCGGGCTGCACGAATTCGGGATGCTCGTCGTAGAGCGCGAGCAGCTTGTCCTGGAACGCGGAGAGCTTGAAGAAGTACGACTCTTCCTGCACGCGCTCGAGCGGACGATGGCAGTCGGGGCACAGGTGCTGGCCAACCGAACCGTATTCCTCGTCGCCCTTCTTCACTTGGTTGTCGGTGTAATAGGTCTCGTCGGGTACGCAGTACCAGCCATCGTAGCTGCCCTTGTACAGGTAGCCCGATTCCTGCATGCGCTCCCAGAGGTACTGAACCGCATGGTGCTGGCGCGGCTCGGTCGTGCGAATGAAGTCGTCGTTGGAAATCTCGAGCGTCTTCCACAAATTCTGGAACAGAGGAGCCTGGCTGTCGCACCACGCCTGAGGCGAATCGAAGCCGTGCTGCTCGGCGGCCTCGGCGACCTTTTCGCCATGCTCATCCATGCCGGTGAGGAATTTGACGTCGTAGCCCATCGCGCGACGGTAGCGAGCCTGAACGTCGGCCAAGATGGTCGAATACGCGGTTCCCAAATGGGGCGCCGCGTTTACGTAATAAATGGGCGTGGTAATAAAGAATGACGGCTTGGACATGCATGCTCCTTCTCGCCCGCGCGACCAATGACGCCGCCGAGCCTTGGGGTTTTTCAAACTTTTGTATTGTAGCGCACCCGTGCGCAGGCCATAAGAAGCACGGAGACATTTTTGCGACGACTTTAAAGAAACGCCGAAGGGCTTCGCCGGGCTATGAGAAAACACATTCGGCCCGCGCGAAAACCTCTTGCGCACGAAAACGCACGAAGTGCGTACCCTTGAAGGTAATTGCCGCTGCGTCATTTGCGTAATGCCTGGTCGCACATTCACAAAAACGTCGATGCTGCCGCACTTTCGAATTTAGGCTACGCACTTCGCGCGTTTTCGTGCAAGGTGCCTTCCCTATCGCCGAATCGCGACGCACGAACCGGGCTTCAGGCCCGTTTCAACATGGTTTAAGAAATCGCCGCAAGATACATCGCGGCCGCGCGATAGAAGGGATGCGTGGCCGCAGAGGCGAGGCCATCGGCAAATTCCTTGAACCAGACGCCAGCGTGCTCGTCGACGAATTGCCCATAGGCGGCTTCGGCCGATCCGCCCGGCAATTCCCACACCTCATCGGCCGCTTCGGCGCCGCCCGCAACAGAGAACGCCAAGTGCTCAAGAAGCTCGCATTCGGTTGCCACATGGTCGAGCGGCTCGTTGGTTCCTTGCGGGCGAGAAAGGCCGCACGATTTGCAGAACCGCTCAACTTCCATCGCGTATCGGTTCACAAAGAGCAGAGGCTGAGCGCCCGTGCACAACGAACGTCGCACGCCTTCATAGGGGCTGCACGCCGCATGGGGAGCTCCAATGAAAAGGCGCGTCGCCTCCGTCTTCAGACGCTCCAATCCACCCTCTTGTTCGAGAGATTCGCGCGCCAATGACGCCTCGACATCGAAGGACGACGGCAAATCGACGCCCAAGCTTGCCGTGATCTCTCGCGCCGCATCGGCCCATTCGCCGCTCGCAACAGCATCGGCCAAAGTCGTGGTGGGGTATTTCAAGCTCAACGCCGCAAGCTCCCAAGCCGATGCTTTAACGGCCCATTGCGCCTTGTCGTGCGCCAAATCGTTCATAACACGCTCCAATTTCACTTCTCGCAACACGATTCCATCGTCTCGCTGTTCCACCACGTTATACGAAAGCGCCACGCACACGGGCAACGAGCGCATCCGTTCGAGACAGCTCGGATGCATGAGCAGGCATTCGCCCTCACGCTCGCAAAGCCCTTCCTCGCCTGCCGATTCGAGCGCACGATGCACGATTTCGATATCGCCATCGAATACCTTGAGAGTTTTGAAGAAGAAATCGCCTTCGTCTTGGACATACAGCGCCTCGTTCGGACGGAAAGCGCGATTCTGCGTTATCACCTGATCGCGATTCTTGTTTTCGAGCGAGCAATAGTGCACTCCAAGACCCAGCCCTTTTCGCATGGCGAATTGCATAAGCTCAAGAGCCAAGGCTTCGCTTTCATCGATGGGCAAACCACCCGCATAGTCCCAGTTGTACACAACGGGATACGGAGGATTTTTCGCTTTGAAGCCCCTTCGGGAGAACTCGCCCCAATCGTTGAACGGGTATCCAAATTCCAACAGATTGATACCCCATGCGCCCACTGCGTCAAGCTCGCAAAGCAGCAGCTCCATGGCCGCTTTCGTGCCGGGAATGACCGGCATCTCGACCATCGCGTGCGGAATGAAACGTTTCACGAGCGCCGTTTTTCGCACCGCGTCGTCTATCGTCGCACGCGATTCTTCAGGAGCGTCGGCGGCATCGAGCTTCACGCTCAGACGCAGCTCCGAAAGGCCCGCATCGCGCAAACGTTCGAGCATGTCTTCCGTAAGGAAATCACCCGCCGTATAAAGGCGAATATGGGCTTGAGGGGCACGATGATGTACATACGAGAGGAATTCAACCGCCTGCTGCGCATGGAGAAGCGGCTCGCCACCGGTAAGCCCGATATGCGTCGCGTTTTCAGCGCCGCCAATCGAATCGAAATACGCATCGACCTCAGCCCGCCAATGTTCATTCATGCGGCGAAGGTGCTCGCTTCCTGTCTGGTTCGAGTTGAAGCAGAAATAGCACGAACGATTGCACGCAAGCGAGAGAAAGAACGTTTTCGAGCCGCAGTCGCCCGTACAAGCAACGCACGCACTCGAAAGCGCGCCCGAGCATATGCTCGCTCCGGCATTGCGCACGCGCGCCCCGCTCGACGCCAACTCGGCGCGAAGGCGGGCAACCCGCGCATCGCACGCATGCGGCTCTGCGAATTCGATTCCCAAATCGCGCAGGTGCTGGATATAGTCATTTTCGATTTCGTCGTATTCAGCGAGCCACGCAGCAAGCGTTGGACGAGTTGCAAGCGCGTCATCCATAAGAACCTCTCGAACCTAGGGAAAGCGCCAAAATACCGGCGCATGCGACAAAATGGGCAAGGCGCACCGACGTTTTCCTGGAAAGCAAAGACCGCCCACCGCTTAGGCAATTGTACGCGCATGGCCGCAAGCGCAACACGAGGCGCCTTTATCGAGACTCGTTTCGTTTGACGTCACGCGCGGCGGCGCCCCTGGATTGCCGCGCCTTCAGGAAACCGCGAGTTTCCCCGCATGGCTCACCGCGTGCACCAACACAAGCGCGAGCAGCACCTTCGCGGAGGCCGCGTGCAGCGGGTCCCACACGAAATACCCCGGCGCAAACAGCCCGAACGCCGGCAGCACCGTGGCGCTGACGAGCGCGCCCGACACCGCGCACACGGCGAGGGCCAAAAACAGCGCCGCGTCGAGCGCGGCGCGGACCAGGGCGATAAGCGAGCGGCCGGCAGCCGCCCGGCAAAGGCCCGCGAGCGCGTCGAAGCTCGCGGCCAGGTGCGCGAGCAGCGCGGCGAGCGCGGCGACGCCCAGCCATTCGTGCGCGGCGACGCCCGTGAGCTGGGGCAAAACCGCCGCCGCGAAAAGCGCCGCGGCCGTGGCGTCGAGCGCGGCCTTCCGTTTCTTCGGCATTCCCTACCCCATTCTCTTCAGCAGCAGCACGAGCCCGCCGAAAAAGACCACCGGGCCCAAAACCCACAGGTTCAGGCTCGCGTCCGACGCGCTCCGGTAGCCGCCGCCCACGAGCGTCTCCCACGCGTGGCACTCGACCGACGCGCAAGTCGACTCGGGGCACGACATCTCGTGCACGCCGTCGGGGGCGGGAACGCTCGCGTAGTCGTGACACTCCCCGCTCGCGCACCCAGTCGCAGGGCACGGCGAATCGGCGGAAATCGCGCGCGGCACGCCGACGTCTTCCGAAGAAACGCCCGCCGCGACGAAAACGCACGCCGACGCCAACGCGAACGCGAAGACAACGCACTGCAGCTTTTTCACCATGGCGGGCCTTTCTTGGAAAAGAGGCCGGACGCGGCTGGTTCGGGGAGGGGCCGCGTCCGGCTTGAAAGAAAAGAGAAGCGCTATTCGCCGCTCTCGGCAGGCTTCAAGGGCAGGTACTTCAGGCCCAGCAGCAGGAACAGGACGCACATGGCGAGCACGCCGAGCGTGACGCCGAATTCGATCGGCTGCGGAGCATAGACCATGCCCTGGTAGGCGCCCGCCATGCCGTTCTGCCACGAGGTGACCGTCATGGAAGTCATGGGGCCGTCATAAGGCAGGTTCGGAATCTGGAAGCCGCCCACGAGAATCTGCAGGCGCTTGCAGAACACGCCGAGGATCGCGAGGACAGAAGCCACGACGACGCCAGGGGTCGTGCGCAGCTTCGGCACGACGAGGATGGCGACCGAGACGGCCATGAGCGCGACCTGCGTCCAGAAGACGGGCGCGAGCGCGCCGGAGGTGAGCATCGCCACGACTTCGGCGCCCTCGCCGCCGAAGTACCCGCTCGTGAGCAGGTCGCAGGCGTAGAAGTACAAATCGACGAGCACGAACACGGCGAGCATCTTGGAGAGGTTGGTCACGTGCTTCTGGCCGAGGGCGAGATAGCCCGCGCGGCGCAGCGCCAGGCACACGATGAGCACGAGCGCGGTGCCGCAGTCAAGCGCGGACGCCACGAACCACGGGCCCATGAGCGCGGTGTGCCAGAACTCGTGCGCCGGGGCGAGGCTGAAGATCCACGCGGTGACGTTGTGCACAAGGATGGCCACGATGAGCGCGACCACGCTGATGGCGCGAATCGCGGTGTGCGACATGCGGCCGGCCTCGGCGCGCAGGTACGCCCACAAATAGATCACCGACAGGACGAGGTATGTGCCGAGCACCAGGATGTCCCACATCAGGGGGCTCGAGAAGTTCGAGTACACGAACAGCTCCCACAGGCGGGCCGGGCCGCCGAGGTCGACCACGACGAAGCCGATGGCCGCGCAGGTGCAGCACACGCTCGTCCAGATGGCCACCTTGGAGATGCCGCCGAAGCCCTTCATGCCGAAGGCGTTGGGCACCGACGAGATGATCAGGCCGCCAGCCGACAGGCCGACGAAGAACATGAAATTCGTGATGTAGAGGCCCCAGGAGTCGAGGTTGCGCATGCCGGTCTGCACCATGCCGCCCGAAAGCTGCATGGCCCAGCACGCGATGCCGGCGACGGTGAGCACAGCCGCCACGATGATGGCGACATTCAGGCCCTTGCCGCCCCAGGTCTCACGCTTCTGTTTGGGAGAAGCGTCTTTCACGGCGGTTGCCGCTTTTTCATTTTCAGTCATGAGCGCATCCTCCCTTAAACCAAATAATAGGTAGAAGGCTTCGTGCCCTTTTCAGGCAGAAGCTGCATATACTCGCGCTCGCGAAGGAGCTTCGATACGTCAGAATCGGGATCGTCCAAATCGCCCCAGAAACGCGCGCGTGCAGGGCACAAATCCATGCAGGCAGGCACTTCGCCGCGAGCTTGGCGCTGATAGCAGAACGTGCATTTTTCCACCGTATGCTTCTGGTGCGCAGGAGCGTCGACGTCGCCAACGGCGAAATCCATCGGGTACGCAGGCTCTTGCCAATTGAAGGAGCGAACACCCGTATAAGGGCAGGCCGCGATGCACATGCGGCAGCCGATGCACTTGTCGTAATCTTGGCGAACGATGCCCGTTTCGAGGTCTTTATACGTTGCGCCAACGGGGCACACCTTCGTGCATGCGGGATTTTCGCAATGCTGGCAGCCCACGGTGATGTAGCGCATCTGTACGTTGGGGAACGTGCCCTTCGGGGTGTCGGGCGCGTCGCCGCCATCGGTCAAAGCGCGCGTCCAGAAAATGCCTTCGGGCACGTTATTGGCGATTTTGCACGCCGTGGTGCACGCATTGCAGCCCACGCAACGCTTGGTGTCAATCACCATTCCGTAGTGAGCCATTAGCGCTCACCCCCTTCGTATTTCTCAACTTCGCACAGGAAGTCATAGAACGAGCTGTTCGAGCAGAAATCGTTCATCACGATATTCGTGAGGTCTTGCGTATGGCCTTCAACGAACTGATCGGCCTGGAAGCCATGAGGAATGGAAACGACGCCAGGCTTGATACCCTCGGTCACCACGGCCTTGAGCACTGCATAGCCGCGATCATTGAACACGCGAACGTAATCGCCCTGCGAGATGCCGCGTTCGGCAGCGTCGCTTGCGTTGACTTTCAGCGTGGGCTCGGGCTCGATCTCGCGCAGCACCGGCGTATAGGCGCACTGCGAATGCACGTGATACTTGTTATGCTGGCTGCAGCCCATGAGCGGATATTTCTCGCGCAGCGGGTTTTCCCAATACGACTCGTTGGCGTGCTCGTAATACGGCAGGCGCTCGTAGTCGTGCACCTCTTGGCCAAAGTTATTGCGCGGCGCAGGCTTTTCAATGTAGTACTCCAAGCGCTGCGATGCGGTGCCCTTGAAGGTGTCGACCAGGCTCGCGGGCGTATGCGTGTAGTTGCGACCCACTTTTCCATCCTGGAATGCGTCGTAACCGCCGCCGAACTTCAAATTGGCTTCAGAGTCCATGGCCGCGCGCATAAGCTCTTCAGTCGAAGCCCCGTCGCCATAGATCTTGGACATGCCCATCTTCTCGGCGATGAGCTGCAGAATCTCGAGGTCGGTCTTGCATTCGTACAGCGGGTCGATCGCCTTGTGGTAATACGTCGGATACGGCGTCGGGCACACCGGGTCGAAATCTTCCGTTTCATACGCATGGGGAATGGGCAGCACGATATCGGCCCATTGGGCAGAATCAGTCATATTCACATCGGCGCACACCACGAAATCGACCTTTTTAACAGCCTCAATGAGCTCTTGACGGCCCGATTCGCACGAAAGCATATTGCCATTGGCCATCCACAGAACGCGAATGTCGACGTCTTTCCGGCCCCACTTCTTTTCTTCCATCAATTTAGGAAGATACATGCCCGTGCTATTGATGCCCGGGCCCAGGCCCATGAAATACGCCTTCGCATTGAACGGGTACATGCCCGATCCGCGCGTCATCATGGCGCCAGGCTTGCCCGCATTTCCGGTGAGAGCCGCAATATAGGCAAGGTTCTTGTAATTGTGGTGGGAGTTCACATGGTGGCCAAGACCCTGGAACGTAAGCACGGCAACGGGGCCCTCGGTCGCATAGATGCGAGCCAGGTTTTCGATCGTTTCGGCGGGAATATCGCAAATCTCAGAGGCCTTTTCGACCGTATATTCCTTCGTGGAATCCTTCGTTTTCTGGAAAACCGTGGTAAGCGTCTGGCCTTGGTAGTCAAACGTTCCCTCGAGCGCAGGATCGGTCGCGCTTGCCGCAGCGACCGGCGCACCGGTGGCGTTATCCCACACGACATTCGGATTGATAACGGTCGGCTTGCCCGTCGTGGGGCTCACGGGGCCCTCCGTGGGCTCGACGCCCATGTCGCTCATGCGGAAATACGTGCCATCTTCCTTGATAAGGAAGGGGGAAACCGTCTTCGCCTTCATGAAGTCGGTGTCCATGAGCTCGTTGTCGATAATGTAGTTTGCCATGCCCAGCATAAGCGCGCCGTCGGTTGCGGGGCGAATGGGGACATAGATATCGGAATGCGCGGCGCTTGCCGTAAACTGCGGGTCGATGGTGATGAGCTTCGCGCCGTTCTCGCGCGCGTCGCATACATAATGCCAATCGTGGATATACGCCTCAGCGGGATTTCCGCCCCACGCCATAATGGTTTTTGCATTGGCGATGTCGGCAGTGTCGTTGCCGGAAATGCCAAGCAGTGTCGACTGCTCATAAATCTGAGCGTAGTCGGCACCGGCGCCAAGCACCGTCGCGCCCAAAGCGGTAATCATGCGACCATAGCCAACCGACATATAACCAGCCATCTGGCCATTCAGAACGCCATAGCTGCCATAGGAAGACCAGAACGCGATAGACGTTCCGCCAGCCTCCTGCACGGCGGCACCCATTTTTCCGACGATGGTGTCAATCGCCTCGTCCCAGCTAATGCGCTCCCATTGGCCTTCGCCACGCTCGCCCGTTCGTTTCATGGGATACTTCAAGCGATCTGGATCGTAGACGCGCTGGGGCTGCGTGTAGCCCTTTACGCAAAAACGACGACGCGGCGCATCGTCGCCCGGCAATTCCGCCGCAGCAACGCGCACGACCTTGCCATCTCGCACAACGACATTCGTGGGGCA
>NZ_CDRRGL010000084.1:0-8462 GCF_977041755.1 Slackia sp. | reverse complement strand
TGGTGGAATGACCTGCGAGAAATGCGTCGAGAACGTGCAGAATGCCATCAATTCCGTTGATGCGGGCAATGTGTGGGCTCGTGTCGATTTGGGCTCGAAGACGGCGCATATTCTTTCGAAGAACGCCCTTGACCAGGCTTCTGTTGAGGAAGCGGTTGAAGCGGCGGGGTATTTCGTAAGTCGTCGATAGGGTGGTGCCAATCGAGCTTCGCTTCGGCCTTCGCGCATTCCGCAATGCGGCGCGATCGTCGTATGCGGCTGGGATTGACGGCTGCCAGCATTTCGCTTGAGTGGTTTCAAGCGAGTTTTGAAGTCGCTGCGCAATTGAAGGAACTGCCTAGATGCGCGCTTGTTGCGCTTAGATAAAACGAAGGCGCCGGCTCCTCGGAAAAACGAGGGACCGGCGCCTTTTTGAAGCGTGCGTGCCTAGTTGTCGCACATAAGCAGCCAGGCATTGTTCGGCGCCATGGCATGCTCGCAGAAACTGCAGGGCTTATCGGCGCACAGCGGTGCGCTGAGCCACAGGGTGGCGTCTTCCCATTCGCTGAGCAGCTCGGCGGGCAGCATGCTTTGCGGAACCGTGGCAAGCTCGCGCGCACCGCGCCCAAGGGCGGCGTCAATTTCCGTTTCATGTTCCATCGACCAGGCGAACATACCGGCGAGTTGGCGCATGCCTCGTGCGGTGGGGTGCGTGCCTTCAATCGCTTCGTAGTCCATGCCGCAGGCGAAGGCGTCGGCCACATGAGCGCCGGCTTCATGGGCGGCTGCGCGAATGGCGTCGTTGTATTCGGCGAAGGGAACGCCGCGGAAATCGTAAGCGAACTGCGGTTTTACATGGCCCGCAATGCGCCCGGGAACGAGTGTGACGCACCAGATTTCAGTTTCGGGGCAGCGTGCGCGAAGGCGTGCGAGCATCGAAGCATAGGCGGTTTTGAAACGCTCGATTTGACCGGGTGCTGCAAGTTCGGCAAGAACCTTCTCGACGGGCGCTTGTGCGGAAAGCTCAGCAGGGCAGGCTGATCCATGGCCGTCAGCATTCATTTTCGCGCCGCCCCAGCCGTAGTCGTTGATGCCGATGAAGCATACGATGGCGTCGGGGGCTTCGCCCTCATCGCCCAGAATCGCGTCTGCGCGCGCATCGGAATCGCCGGCAGGGAAGAACCCGCCTTCCACGAGGCTTCCCGAAAATGAGTCGTTTTTCAAAAGCGTGCCGCCAAAATGGTCGATGAGCAGGTGCCACCATGTTTGTTCGACATGCGTAACGCCCGTTTTCTCCAATCGCTCGTCGGAGTAGAACACATCGAAGCCCGGCGGGTTCCACCCGTCGAATGTGGAGATGGAATCGCCGAGGATCGAAAACGTTTTTGCCACCAGATTGCTCCTTGGGTCGGTTGCTTGGTCGTGCGTGCAAACGCACACGACCCACGCGGCGGGCGCGCGGGTCGATTTGTGCTCATATAAAAGGGGCGTGAAACGACGGGTTAAGCCGAGCGTTTCGCGCGTGTGGTGCTAAGCGTATTTCAGGAATGCGCGGTAGGCTTTCAGCGCTTCATACATGTCGGCCTTATCGACCACTTCCCACGGCGCGTGCATCGAGAGCACCGGCACGCCGCAGTCGATGACATTCATGCCATATTCGGCCAGAATGTAGGCGATGGTTCCACCGCCGCCCACGTCGACGCGGCCGAGCTCGGCGGTTTGGAACGCGGCGTTGCCCTTGTCCATGATGGAGCGAATCTTGGCCATGTATTCAGCGTTCGCGTCGTTCGAACCGCTTTTGCCGCGCGCGCCGGTGAACTTGTTGAACACCACGCCGCGGCCCAGATAGGCGGCATTTTTCGTTTCGAAGGCGCTTGCATAGCTGGGGTCGAAGCCCGCAGACACGTCGCTCGAAAGCATGGACGAATTCGCGAGGCAACGACGCAGCGGCAAATCGCCTGCCTGGCCAGCAAGATCCATGAGTTCGGCGATGGTGTTCTCGAAGAACATCGATGTCATGCCCGTAGCGCCCACGCTGCCGATTTCTTCCTTATCGACCAAAATGCAGATGCCTGTTTTCTCAAGGTCGCTCGCCTCAAGCTGCGCGACCAAGCTGGGGAAGGCGCATACGCGATCGTCGTGGCCGTAGCCGAGCACCATGGAGCGGTCGAAGCCCAGCTCGCGTGCGCGGCCGGCGGGAACGACCTCGAGTTCGCTCGAAAGGAAGTCCTCTTCTTCCATGCCGTATTTCTCGGCGAGCAGCGCGAGCATGGTCGCTTTCACGGGTTCTTTTTCCGCGAGCTTCTCGAGTTCGGTTTTCTCGGCGTTTTCCTTATCTTCCGTCTTCGCGGCAGGGCGGCCACCTGCGAGCACGTCGAGGTTTTCGCCCTCGACAACCTCGGAGGCCTTCTTTTGCATTTGGTCGTTGGCGAGGTGAATGAGCAGGTCAGTGATGCAGAACACGGGGTCGCCAGCGTCTTCGCCCACGTTCATGCGCTCAACGCTGCCGTCTTTTTTCGCGATAACGCCGTGAATGGCGAGCGGCAGCGTGACCCATTGGTACTTCTTGATGCCGCCGTAGTAATGCGTGTCGAGCAGCGCGAGGTCGCCCGATTCGTAGAGCGGGTTTTGCTTGATGTCCAAACGCGGGCTGTCGACGTGCGCGCCCAGAATGTTTAGGCCGTCCTGCATGGGACGGCTGCCGATGTGCGCCAAGATGATGGTTTTGCCGTACAGCTCGGCGTAGACCTTGTCGCCCGCAACGAGTTGCTTGCCCGCGGCACGCGCCTCGTCGAGCGAAACGTAACCCGCCTCGCGCGCCTGCTCGATGGCGGTCGCCACGCATTCGCGCTCGGTTTTGTTGGCGCTGATGAAATCGATGTAGTTGGTCGCGAGCTTCTCGAGCTCGGCCAGCTGCGGCTCGTCGTATGCGAGCCATGCGTTCTTGTGCTCCAAAGCAGTTCCTTTCGCTTGGGAATTCTCACAAGCGCATTATAGAAGGGAATGGGCGCGGCGGCGTGTCGGCGGCGAAACGAAACAGAATGGTCTTAACCGAAAGCCTTCTTCGGTGTGTACACCACAAGGGACACTCATCTTCTTTTTCGGAATATAATTGTTTCGAGCAAGCATGGGCGTTGGCGATTGGAGCGAACATGGCCGAAGTTGTCGCAAGCAAATTGAAGCTGCTGCATTTGGCTCACATTTTCGAGCGCGAGACCGACGACGATCACGGCTTTACCGCGTCTCAAATCATCGGAAAGCTCGCCGAGCTCGGCGTGAATGTCGAACGTAAAACCTTGTATCGCGATATCGATTGTCTGCGTTCATTCGGCTACAACATTCTGAAGTACAATCGCGCGCCCGTCGAATACGGCTTGGCCACGCGCGATTTCCAAGAGCAAGAGCTGCTGCTTCTGGCCGATGCCGTGCAGTCGTCGAAATTCCTTACCGAAAGCAAGAGTCGCTCCCTCGTCGAAGGCATCGGAAAGCTCGGCAGCAAATACATGGACGAAAACCTGCGAAAGCAGGTGCACGTCGAGGGCCGTATCAAGAGCCAAAACGAGTCGGTGTTCTACAACATCGACGCCATTCAGCGCGCGATATCGCTTCGCCGCAAAATCGAATTCCGCTATTTCAAATACGACGAGCATAAGAAGCGCGTTACGAGCAAGCATGGGGATGGAAGTGAGATATATAAAGAAACCCCTGTTCAGCTTGCATATATGGACGATGAATACTATCTCATTGTATGGAATGACAAATACGCCGGTTTCACTCATTACCGCGTCGATAGAATGCAGAACCTCGAGGTGTCGAGTGAAGCGGCCACGCGCAACGATGAGATATCATCATTTGACGTGGCCAAGCATCAGCAGCGTGTATTCGGCATGTTCCATGGCGAATCGGTCGGCGTCACGCTGCTCGTGCGCGGGTCTGTGATGAGTGCGATTGTCGACCGTTTCGGTAAAGATGTCGAAGTGCTGCCTGCGGAAGACGGTTGGGCGCGCGTGTGCGTGACGGTTATGGCCGCGCCCACGTTTTACGGGTGGCTCGCGACGTTCGGGTCGAGCGTGCAAATCGAAGAGCCGCAGTCGTTGCGCCAGGCATATGCGGGATACCTATCGGCAATCCTGGAGAATTACCAGTAAGGGTCCACGCCGAAAGTGTGGTTGAGTTGTAGTGTGAGGGGTTTTCGTGGCCGAATGCTGTAGGTGTCACCGTCGACTCGGCGTGCTGTCGGCGAAAATCGACGAGATCATTTGGGCGGAATTCGATGAATAACCGCCCGTGGGCGTTTTCTTGCCTTTCGCCCTTGGCCAGTGTCGTTTTCGTCGCCTTATTGCTGCTTCCCGTCCTTCAGTTTCGTGCGTCCTTTGAATTTGTTTGGAGCTATGGCATTCGCGCGTTGGGGGCGCATATAATATTCCGTTAACGTTCCGGAAAACACACAAACCGAAGGAGACATCAGATGGCGTTCTACTACGAGGAACCCTCGCGTACGTTCAATGAGTATTTGCTGGTCCCGGGCCACACCCCGGCGTCCTGCATCCCTGCGAAGGTTGACTTGAAAACGCCGCTGGTGCGTTACCGCAAGGGTCAGGAAGAGTGCCCCATTTCGCTGAACATCCCCATGGTGTCGGCAATTATGGCCGCTGTTTCTGACGACCACATGGCTGTTGCCCTCGCCACTGAAGGTGGCATTTCGTTTATTTACGGCAACCAGACCATCGAGAGCGAAGCGGCCATGGTCGCTCGCGTGAAGGCGTACAAGGCTGGCTTCGTCGTTTCCGACACCAATCTTTCGCCCGACACCACGCTCGAGGAAGTCGTCGCCCTGAAGGAGCAAACCGGCCATTCCACCATGCCCGTCACCGATAACGGCCAGGCTGGCGGCAAGCTGCTCGGCGTCGTTACCGAGCGCGACTATCGCCTTTCGCGCATGTCGCTCGACACCAAGGTTTCCGAGTTCATGACTCCCCGCGAGAATCTCGTGGTTGCTACCGAAGGCACCTCGCTCAAGGAAGCCAACGACATCATCTGGGATCACAAGCTCAACAGCCTGCCTATCGTCGACGCGAACGATAACCTGTGCTACCTCGTGTTCCGTCAAGACTACGACACCCATAAGGAAAACCCGCTCGAACTGCTCGACAACGAGAAGCGCTACCTGGTTGGCGCGGGCATCAACTCCCGCGACTACGCCGAGCGTGTTCCCGCTCTGGTCGAGGCTGGCGCCGACGTGTTGTGCATCGACTCTTCCGAGGGCTATTCTGACTGGCAGAAGATGACCATCGAATGGGTGCGCGAGCACTACGGCAACGATGTGAAAATCGGTGCCGGCAACGTTGTCGACCGCGAAGGCTTCCGCTTCCTCGCCGAGGCTGGCGCCGACTTCATCAAGGTCGGTATCGGTGGCGGTTCCATCTGCATCACCCGCGAGACCAAGGGCATCGGCCGTGGCCAGGCTACCGCGACCATCGAAGTCGCCAAGGCTCGTGACGAGTACTTCGAGGAGACCGGTATCTACGTGCCCATCTGCTCCGATGGCGGCATCGTGTACGATCACCACATCTCGCTAGCACTCGCCATGGGCGCCGACTTCGTGATGCTCGGCCGCTACTTTGCGCGTTTCGACGAGTCCCCGTCGGCCAAGGTCATGGTCAACGGCACCTACATGAAGGAATACTGGGGCGAGGGTTCTGCCCGCGCTCGCAACTGGGGCCGTTACGACCTCGGCGGCAAGAAGAGTCTTTCCTTCGAAGAGGGCGTCGACTCGTACGTGCCTTACGCTGGCAGCCTGAAGGACAACATTGCCGTTACGCTGCTCAAGATTAAGTCCACGATGTGCAACTGCGGCGCGCTCACGATCCCTGAGTTCCGCGACAAGGCGAAGCTCACCACCGTGTCTTCGACCTCCATTGTCGAGGGCGGTGCTCATGACGTTTTGCTGAAAGACAAGACGCCGTACGCTTCTCGCGTCCGCTAAAAGCTGCGTTTTGAACAAATAACAGCACGGAAAGCGACCCCTCGGGGTCGCTTTTTACATGGGCAAACGTTACTAATGTGGGGTGTGAACTACTCGCATTGACTTTACCAGGGAGTTTGTTCAAAATAGGCGGTTGTGTTTCTTTCCCACACGATTCGTGGGTATAGGAAGGCGGGTTTCCGCCACTGCTAATGGCGCATTGAGCGCGGTTGGCGGCGTAGAGAAAAACGACGAAAGCGGTTTATATCAAAACCTTTTCCAACATAACGGCGTTGCTGCTCGCGGGCGTTCTGTCCGCTGGCTCGCTGACCTTCGCGTGCGCCGCACCCGCCTATGCCGACGAGGTGAGCGATGCTCAAAACGCGCTCAGTGCCGCCGAAGCCCGTATGTCTCAAATTGCTTCGGAGCATGAAGCTCTTGTTAAACAGGCAGAGGAATTGCAGCAGCAAATCGATGAGGCCACTCAGGGCGTGATGGACGCGCAGGCGGCTGCTCAGACCGGTCGAAACAAGCTTGGCATCTATGCCACTCAGGAGTACAAAACAGGCGGCATCTCACTTATTAAAGTATTGCTCGAGTCGCAAAGCATCTCTGATCTCGTGAATAACATGCAATACTTCGATGCGATTCAGGAAGACCAAGCTCGTCAAATCGCAGAGCAGAAGCAGCTCGAAGCTACGCTTAACGACGCCCTCGACGATTTGAACAAGAAAAAAGACGAACAGGTCAAGGCTATTTCCGATGCCGAAGCCAAGCAAACCGAAGCTCAGCAGGTCGTGGCCCAGGCCACCGCGCACTTAAGCGATGCCCAGGCTGCTGCCGAAGCCGCTCGTTTGGCCGAGCTGCAAAAGCAGGCTGAAGCGCTGAAGGCCCAGCAGGAAGCCCAATCTCAAACCGAGCAAGCCCCTGCGGAGGAATCGAAGGGCGCCGCCGAAAAAGCGGAGGAATCTGGCAACGGCGCTGCGTCGAATTCCGGCAACCAATCTTCAAGCGGCTCGTCGAGCGGATCGAGCAACTCGAACGGTTCAGGCTCGAACAATTCCAATTCCTCGAATACGAGCACCTCGGGTTGGCAGTCTGGCGTTGTTTCCGCCTACGGCTCAACGAGCGATGGCACGCTGGGCGCCCACACCGCGACGGGCGCAATCGTCAGCGAAAGCTCCATGGGCGTGGCTGTTCCTATGTCTATGCCTAACTACCGATCCTATTTTGGGCGCTCGGTCGAAATCAGCTATGGTGGCCGCACGGTTGTCGCTGTGGTGAACGACTGCGGTGGCCTGGGCGGCGGCTCCCGTGCGCTCGATTTGCAGCCTGGTGTATGGAAGGCCCTTGGCGCGAGCAGTTGTTTCGATTGGGGCGTGCGCACCGTTTCTTACCGTTTCCTGTAGGGGCAAGTGCCCGCATCGTTAGGGGCCACGCCGCCCGCTTCTTTACGTAACGGAACACTATGTAAAGAAAGGGCGGTCTCGATCGATGCGTTTCCCAATACGTATCGCACGGCGGGCTGGCGAGCGGTTCCATATTCAATCCAAGCCCGAGCTTGTTGAATTTCATTTGAATATTTCCTATTGAGCTGCATTACCGCCCGCGTTTGCGGACGTTTTTTTGTATGAAGCGCAAAGGCGCGTTACAATAGGCAAATTATCGTTGCGCATGCGTATGCGCTGAAGTTCCGGATTAGCAGGAGCACACATGAAGGAATACAACCCTCTCGAGATCGAGCCGCGTTGGCAAGCGGCTTGGGAAGAAAGCGGCATCAACAAGGTGCATGAAGAAGACGGGCGTCCCAAGAAGTACATCTTGGAAATGTTCCCGTATCCCTCGGGCGACATTCATATGGGCCACGCCCGCAACTATTCGATTGGCGACGTTATTGCTCGCTACTATCGTATGAAGGGCTTCGACGTTTTGCACCCCATGGGTTGGGACGCCTTTGGCCTGCCTGCAGAAAATGCCGCCATCAAGCACCATAGCCATCCTGCCAAATGGACGTATGCCAACATCGAAACCCAGAAGGCCAGCTTTAAGCGCATGGGCTTTTCCTACGATTGGGACCGCACCGTTGTTGCGTGCGACCCTGAGTACTATCGCTGGGGTCAGTGGATTTTCGAGAAATTCTGGGAGCGCGGCCTCGTCGAACGCCGCAACTCTCCCGTGAATTGGTGCCCGGGTTGCCAGACTGTTCTGGCGAACGAGCAGGTTATCGAGGGCCGTTGCTGGCGTTGCGATTCCGAAATCGAGAAGCGCGATCTCACGCAGTGGTACCTGAAGATCACCGATTACGCGCAGGAGCTGCTCGACGACCTTGACCAGCTCGAAGGCTGGCCCGAGCGCGTGAAGCAGCAGCAGTCCAACTGGATTGGCCGCTCTGAAGGCGCCGAGGTCGACTTCGTGCTGTGCGATAAAGACGGCAACGTGCCCGCCGAGCCCGCTGAAGACGACATCATCACTGTGTTCACCACGCGTGCCGACACGCTGTTTGGCGCGAGCTTCTTCG
>NZ_CDRRGL010000083.1:0-8616 GCF_977041755.1 Slackia sp. | reverse complement strand
ATCGTTCGCCATCGCGCGATAGACGAGACGACCGATACGGCCAAAGCCGTTGATGCCAACCTTGATTGCCATGTGCAAACCCCTTTCTTAGGTGCATTACTGCCTCGAATTATAGGTGAGAGCGATGAAAGGACAACAAAAAGCGGCCCAAAAGCACGGCGAGCGGCCCAAAAGCACCGCTCGCGGACATGGGAATGACAAGCTCGCCCCAAAGACAGCGAAAACGGCCCTGGCGAGTGCAGTTCGAGTGAAGCCAAGGCGACGCGTACTTCGGTACGCGAGCCGAAGGCTGAACCCGAAATGCTCCGCCGGGGCCGTTTGCAGCGTCGAGCGGTTGCGTCGTTCGTCAGAACGACGCAACTACTTCATGTCCATATTCTGCATCATTTCCTGCAGCTGCTTCATATCGGACATCTTCATGCCACCCATACCCGGCAAACCAGGCATGCCGAAACGGGACTTCTTGCCCTTCTTGCCTTTCTTACCCTTCTTCGTGGGACGACCCGCATTCGCGGCCGCAGGCATCATCTTCTTCATCATTTTGCGCGTTTCGTTGAACTGCTTCATGACCTGGTTCACTTCCTGAACCGAAGTGCCGGAGCCGGCCGCGATGCGCTGGCGGCGGCTGCCATTGAGCAGCTCGGGCTTTTCGCGCTCGGCCTTCGTCATAGAGAAGATGATGGTCTCCATGCGGTCGAGCGCGCCCGTATCGACTTGACCCTGCGCCATGGCCTTATCGCCACCGGGCAGCGCGCTGATGAGCTTCGAGATGCCGCCCATCTTGGAAACCTGCTTCTTGATTTCAAGGAAGTCGTTCAGGTTAATGTCGGCCTTTTGAACGCGCTCGGCGGTTTCGGCCTCAATCTCTTCGGCCTGAATTTTCGAGGCGTGCTCAATAAGCGAAACCACGTCGCCCATGCCCAAAATGCGCTTTGCCATGCGGTCGGGATGGAACGGCTCGAGCGAATCGGGCTTCTCGCCCGCGCTGATGAATTTAATCGGCTTGCCGGTGACCTGCTTGAGCGACAGCGCGCCGCCGCCACGGGCGTCGCCGTCCATCTTCGACATGATCACGCCGTCGAAATCGACCTTCTCGGCGAAGGCCTGAGCCACGTTCACGGCGTCTTGGCCAGTCATGGCATCGACGACCATGAGAATTTGGTCGGGCTTCACAGCGGCCTTGATATTAGCGGCCTCTTCCATCATCTCTTCGTCGACATGCAAACGACCCGCCGTGTCGACGATGACCACGTCACGCAAATTATCGATGGCGAAACGAACGCCCTCGCTCGCGATTTTCACCGGATCTTGACCGTCGCCGCGATAGACTTTCACGCCCATCTCGTCGCCGAGTGTTTGCAGCTGATCGGCCGCAGCCGGACGATACACGTCGCAGGCCACGAGCAAGGGGCTGTGGCCTTTGCCCTTCAGCAGATACGCAAGCTTGGCGGCGGCGGTAGTTTTACCCGAGCCCTGCAAGCCGACGAGCATAATCACGTTGGGAATGCGGCTCGAGAGCACGAGCCCCGAATCGGTTTGGCCGAGCAGCGCCGTGAGCTCGTCGAGCACGATTTTCACAACGTTTTGCGCCGGCGTGAGCGAATCGAGCACCTCGGCGGTCAGGCAGCGCTCCTTCGCATTGGCGATGAAGCTCTTAACGACCTTGAAGTTCACGTCGGCCTCGAGCAACGCCATGCGAATTTCGCGCATGGCCGCATTAATGTCGTCTTCGGTAAGGCGGCCCTTCGATTTCAGGCCGCTGAAAATGCCTTGCAGACGATCGGAGAGGTTCTCAAACATACAAGCTCCTTGCTATCGCGCTTCGCGTTCGTCGAATTCGCCCACGAGCGCTCGCGCGAAATCGTGCGCGTCGAAATCTTTCAAATCGCCCAGGCCCTCGCCCACGCCGATTTTATAAATGGGCAGGCCAAGCTCGTGGCTCACGGCCAACGCGATGCCGCCCTTCGCGGTGCCATCGAGCTTGGTTACAATCACGCCGTCCAAATCGAGCGCTTTATCGAACACGCGCGCCTGAGACAGGCCATTCTGGCCGGTAGTCGCGTCAATCACGAGCACGGTGTACACGGGCGCTTTCGAGCGCTTGCGCACCACATTCACGACCTTTTGCAGCTCGCGCATAAGGTCGTCAGACGTATGCAGGCGTCCTGCCGTGTCGATGAGTACCAAATCGCAGCCATCGGCCTCAGCGCGTTCGATGGTGTCGTAGCACACGCTTGCCGGGTCGCTTCCGCGCTCGCGCTCCACGATGGGAACGTTCGCGCGACGAGACCATTCTTCGAGCTGCTCGATAGCCGCAGCACGGAACGTGTCGGCGGAACCCAAAATAACCTTGCGACCAGCGTCGGCGCCTTCCTTGGCGAGCTTGCCGACCGTAGTGGTTTTGCCGGCGCCGTTAATGCCGACGAACAGAACGCATGCGGGCTCGCCGCCAAACGGATCGGCCTCGGTGGTGGCAAACGTGCTTGCGAGTTCATCATTCAGGCGATCGAGCACAGCATAAGCATCGGGCAGCGCCTTGCGCGTGGCTTCGTCGCGAAGGTTTTCGACAACCTGCGACGCTGCCGAACCGCCCATGTCGGCCAGAATGAGCGTTTCTTCCAAATCGTCCCAAAAATCGTCGTCCAAATTAGGACCGCGATCGAGCAGGACGTTCATTTGCTCGGTGAATTTTTGGCGCGAGCGCGAAAGGCCCTCGCTGATTCGATCAAAGAATCCCATGAAAATGCCCTTTCATGCGAATGGAAAAGTCAACCTTGTTAGCCTACCACAGCAAAAAGCCCGCCAACGCGCAAGCTGGCGGGCTTTATTTAATCAGCGTTCGGAAGCGCATCTTTCAGACGCTGCGAGAAGACCTTCGTCACGCCATCGGCTTGCATCGACACGCCATAAAGCACGTCGGACATCTCCATGGTGCGACGCTGATGCGTGATCATAATGAGCTGCGTCTCGTTGCGCAGCGTGGCCAGATATGCGATAAGGCGCCTGAGGTTGCTGTCGTCGAGCGCCGCTTCCACCTCGTCGAGAATGTAAAACGGGGCGTGGCGAATGCGATACACCGCGAACAGCAACGCGATAGCCGTGAGCGACTTCTCGCCGCCCGACATGAGCGTCATCTTCGAGATTTTCTTGCCGCGCGGTTGAGCCTCGACCTCGACGCCAAGCGAGCTTTGGCCCTCTTCCCCACCGACAAGCGAAAGCGAAGCGGAGCCACCCGGGAACAGCTGGGCGAAAATAGTCTTGAAATTCTCGTTCACCTGCTCAAACGTTACATCGAACTGCTGCTGCATGCGCTCGTCGATTGCGGCGACGATGCGTTTGAGCGAGCGACGCGCGGCTTCCATGTCTTCCACCTGAGCGGCCATGAAGTCGTAGCGCTCCTTCATGGCCCCATATTCCTCGGCAGCCGAAGAATCGATGGTGCCCATGGAATTCAGGCGGCGGCGTATTTTGAACGCCTCGCCCTCGGCCGCGGCACGATCTTGCGGCGCGGGAATCTCGAGCGCAGTTTCAAGCGGCGTGCCGCATTCGTCGACGATGGTCGAAATCGCGGCTTCTACCTGAACCTCGAGTTTGCCCTTCTCAATGCGGACCTCATTGAGTTTCGCCTGCGTCGCCTCAAGTTTGTCATGGGCGGCACGCGAGGCAGCACGCGCCTCGTTGATGGAAGCATTGAGCGAGGCGGAATTGCTCTGCTCGAGCGCCGCCTTACCCGCAAGATCGTTCACCCATGCGGTGGCCGATTCTTTCAGGTTTTGCAGCACGTCGTGCAACGGCTCGATGCGCTTGCTCGCGACATCGAGCACCACGAGGTCGCGCTCTGCTCGCTCTTTCGCGTGTTGGGCACGCTCCAAATCGCGCACGCGTTCGCGATGCTCGCGCGTGAGCGAAAGCGAGCGTTCCTTCGCCGTGGCGAATTCGAGCTTGCTTTCGGAAAGCTTACTCGAAAGAGCCTGCTCGCGTTCGTATGCGATGGCGCGAGCGCCCGAAATGTCGCTCATGCGTTCTTCAGCATCGGTGCGCGAAACGCGCAAGGCTTCAATGGCTTGGCCAAGTTCCACGACTTCAGGCTCGGTTTTAGCGAGCTCGACATTCACGCGGGCCAAGTCTTCCGCAACGCTTTTCTGGGACGCTTGAAGGGTTCCCACGCGTTTCGCGAGACGCTCACGCTCGGCCTGCGCGCTTGCTTGAGCACCCGCACGCTGTGCATGAGTTCGAGAAAGGTCCAAGCTCATGGCGCGCTTGCGTTCCAAATCGCCCTGAAGGCGCTCGAGCTCTATTTGCGCCGTTGCCTGCTCCTCATTGGAAGCCTCGAGCTGCGCCCGCAAATCGTCGAGTTCTCTCTCGCGGGCGAGCATGCCCTCTTCGCCGGCGGTACCCATGCACACCGTGATTTTCGCGCCCGGCCACACGACGATCCCATCTTTGGTCGCGAAACGAGCGCGAGCGCTTCCCGCTCGGGCCCCAAGGCCCTCTTCGAGCGAGTCGACCAAGAACACGTCACCCAAAAGCGACTCCAGAAGCCCCCGCACGTGCTCGGGGTATTCAAGCGAATCGAGCAGACGCGGCTTGTCGCACGAAATGGACTCGGGCGCGCTACCAGCGACGAGCACCGATGCGGTGCCGGTTGCACCTGTTTGGGAAAGGGCGTCCACAATGCTTTGCGCAGAAGCAGCCTCGCGCACATACATGCTCGCGATGTCTTCGCCAAGAAGCTGCTCGACAAGAGCCTCAAGGTCTTGAGGGGCGCGAACCTCTGCGGCGAGTGGCGCGATAGCCGCGTCAAATTCCTCGCCATGCTCGGCAACCCATGCCGACGCATCGTTTTTCGAGAGCATGCCGCGGTTGATTTCCTCAAGAGCGGCGATTTTGCCTTCGAGGCGCTGGGCGGCTTTGCGCTTGTCGTCGAGCGTGGAAGTCGCCATGGCCACAGCACGCTCAGCGGCTGTCACGTCTTCGGTAGCTGCACGGCTCTTCTCGAGCAGCTCGGCCAGCGCGGCGGTTTCTTCATCAAGACCCTTGCATTTCTCATCGAGCTCAACCGTTGCGCTCTCGAGCTCGGCATCGATCTCGTCGCGTTTCGACTCGAGCAGCTGTTTGGTTGACACGCGCCCAGAAAGGGCATCTTGCAAACGCGCGCGCTTCGCCGTTTTCTCGTCGATTTCGCGCTCGCGCTGACGCAGGGAGCGCTGCACTTCAGCCAGCTCAACGTCGCGCGACTGGCGTTCGGCCTTCGCTTCGTCGAATTGCGCCTTCAGCTCTTCAACCTGCGTAGCCAGCGCATCGCGGCGAGCCGTGCGTTCCTCGAGCTGCTCTTGCAGCGCAGCTACTTCCTCTTCGTAATTCGAGATGCGGCGAGCGCTGCCCATCGCGGTGTTTTCGGCCTGCTCGCGACGGGACCGAATCGAACGAGCCTTTTCGGAAAGCAACATATCGGCCGACTCAAAACGCTCGACCACCATATGGAAGCGCCCGCGCTGCGCGGTGAGGTCGCCCACATACAGGCCTTTTTCCTGAAGCGCAAGTTGCAGCGCTTCGAGTTCTTCCTCGGCTTTCTGAGCTTTGATTTTCTGCACATCGATGCCTGCGGCGGCTTCGTTCTCGCTTTTCAGCGTTGCGTTCCACGTGCCCTGCAGCGTGCGCAAGTCATCGACTGCAAGCACCAAATCGAGGCGAGCGAGCTCGTCGGCCAAGCCTTGGTATTGCTTGGCTCGTTGCGCCTTGCGGGCAAGAGGCTTCAGCTGGCGCTCGACCTCGGCCGTGACGTCTTTCACGCGCGCGAGGCTCGCGTCCATGCTCGCAAGCTTGCGCTCAGAGCGCTCTTTGCGCTGCTTATGCTTCAGAACGCCCGCAGCTTCTTCGATAAGCGTGCGGCGGTCTTCGGGCTTGCTTGCGAGAATAGCATCGAGCTTGCCTTGGCTGATGATGGAATGCGCACCCGTGCCGAGGCCGGTGTCGTGCAGGATGTCCATGAAATCCATGCGGCGGGCTGGTGCGCCGTTGATGAGGTATTCGCTTTCGCCGGAACGGTACATGCGGCGAGTAAGCGATACCTCGTTGAAATCGACAGGCAGCGTGCCGTCGGAGTTGTCGAGCACGAGTTCGACCTCGGCCACGCCGACGCTTTTGCGGGCCGAAGAGCCCGCAAAAATGACGTCTTCCATGGCCTGGCCACGCAAATTCTTCGCATTGCGCTCGCCAAGCACCCACAGCACGGAGTCGGAGATATTCGATTTTCCCGAACCGTTCGGACCGACGATTGCCGTGATGCCCGGTTCGAGCGAAATCACGGAACGGTCGGCGAACGACTTAAACCCTTTCAGGATCAGGGATTTCAGATGCATGTATGCCTACTCCTGGCTATGCTTCGCAGCTGCCTTCGCACGCTTTTCCTGCTCGCGCTTCTCGCGCTTCGCACGTTTTTCCTGCTCGCGTGCCGCCTTGGCTTCCGCCTTCGCGGCTTGCTTGGAGTTCATTTCGTCAAGCGCGGTTTTCGCCGCCTGGCTCTCGGCCTCCTTCTTCGTGCGGCCCATGCCCGAAGCAAGCGCCTTCATGCCGGCGAATACCTGCGACACGAAGGTGCGATCGTGCGGCGGGCCTTGAGTCTCGATAAGCTTGTATGTTGGCGTGATGCCCTCTTCCTGCAGCTTTTCCTGCAAGGCACTCTTCGGGTTCTCGGGCTCCTTCGCCATATCGATGCTCATGCGCGGAATAAGCGTGCGTTCGATGAAGAGCTGCGCGCCTTCGATGCCGGCATCGAGGTACAGAGCCGCGACAACGGCTTCGTACACGTTTTCAAGCGCCGAGTGCAAGCCGCGACGGCCCGTGCCGCGTTCGGAAGAGCCGAATACGATGATATCGGCGAAACCAAGCTTTTCAGCGACGTCAGAAAGGCTCGCGCCAGAAACGAGCGCCACCTTGATGCGCGTAAGGCCGCCTTCATCGATTTCGTGGTAGGTATGGAACGCCTCGCTCGCCACCACGGCGCCCAAAATGGAATCGCCAAGGAACTCAAGGCGCTCATACGAGAACTTGACCGGCTTGCCCTCGGTTGCGGAAGGATGCGTGATTGCCGCAAGCAAAATTTCGGGGTTTTTGAACTCGTAGCCCAAAATCTTCTGGGCGAGCTCAACCTTCTGTTTCTGCTCTTCGGTATGGTTTTCGGTAAATGTCATCGGGACACCGCCTGGGAAATAAGCCCGCACACATCTTCGCGCACGACCTTGCTGGATGCATGGATGCCGTTCTTAATAGCATCGGCATTGCTTGAGCCATGGCCCACAATGCAGGCTCCCTTGACGCCGAGCAGCGGCGCACCGCCGAATTTGTCGGGGTTGATGCTATTTGCGAGCTCGGAAAGCTTGCCCTTGATGGCAAGCGCGCCAAGCTTCGTGGCGAGGTTCGAAAGGAAGACCTTCTTCACCGATTTGAACAGGGTTTTCGAAGTGCCTTCGATGGTTTTGAGCACGACATTGCCCGTGAAGCCGTCGGTAACGATGACGTCGTAATTCGCGGCGATAATATCGCGGCCCTCGCAGTTGCCCACGAAGTTCGGCACCTTTTCCTTAAGCTGCGCAAATGCGGCCTGCGCGAATTGGGAGCCCTTCGTGTCTTCTTCGCCAATGTTGAGCAATGCGCACTTCGAGCTTTTAATGCCAACGATTTTCTCGGCATAAATGGAGGCCATCTGGGCGAATTGAGCAAGATATTCGGGCTTGCAATCGGCATTCGCTCCGATATCCGCCATAACGACCGGCGCCACAGGAGATGGGATTACGCTGCACAAGCAGGGGCGAGAAACGCCTTTGATGCGGCCAATGCCGAGCGTGGCACCCGCCAAGCATGCGCCTGTAGAACCAGCGGAAAAGAAGCCTTGCGCCTTCCCTTCTTTCACCAACTTGCAGCCGATCACGATGGAGGAATCTTTCTTTTTGCGCACCGCTTCGGCAGGATGTTCGGCCATGCCAATGACCTCGGTCGCGACTGCGGCGGTGCAGCGGTTGTGCGTGCTTGCGAACGGCTCCACGACATCGGCGGGACCAACGAGCACGACCTGCAGGTTCTCGTCTTCGGCGAGAGCGGCGGCAACACCATCGAGCACAACGGAAGGCGCATTATCGCCGCCCATGGCATCGACTGCGATGGTAACGTTTTCGGTTAAGGGCATCGATGAACCCCTTTCGTCATTGTGGTAACAAACGCGAAAATACAACAGCCCCGTTTCGAAAACGACTTACAATAAAAGGCTGCGCTTCGCATTGAAAAAGTCCTAGAAACACGAATGCCGACCCAAAACTGAGTCGGCATATTGACCGTGCATGTGGTATCGAGCGAGATTACTCGGTCTCGACAACCTCGCGACCCTTGTAGTAGCCGCAGTTGCCGCACACGCGGTGGGGCAACTTGACCTCGCCGCACTGCGGGCACACAGAGCGAGAGGGCATAGCGCAAACGTCATTGGCGCTGCGACGAGAGTGGGTACGAGCACGACCGGTTTTTTGCTTAGGCACTGCCATGGTTGTCACTTCTCCTTATCGATCTCGGCCGACCTTCAGCCGAAACGCTTCAAATGCTTGAATTCAGACGAAAGCAGATGAT
>NZ_CDRRGL010000082.1:0-9011 GCF_977041755.1 Slackia sp. | reverse complement strand
TTTCTCGACAATCTCGTTCACGATTTCATTGCTGATTTGCTTGTGCTGCCACAGCTCGCTTGCCGCCTTCGCCTGAGCGACGAGCATGGGCAGGCCACTTATATGGGGAACGCCGAGCTTTTCGGCCTGAAGCATGAGGCCCGTTCGAGCCGGGTTATATACCACGTCAATTACGCCAAACAAGCCATCGGCGCGACCCTCGCGCAACTCTCCCGTGCGCGCGAACGGCTCGAGGTCGATGGGAGAATCGGGACAGTTAGGGAACATGCCCACGGGCGTTGTGTTCACGATGAAACGCGCATCGTAGTGCTGTGCGATGTTTTCGTAGTTGTTCTCGCCCGTGCGCGAGATCATGACAATCTCCGACGCGCCGCGATCGGTAAGCACGGCATGCACCGTTTTCGCCGCGCCGCCCGTGCCAAGCACAACGACTTTGCGGTCGGTCACGTTCATGTGGCCGACATTAAGCAAATGGGAGAACCCGTAATAGTCGGTGTTATCGCCAAGCAAAGTGCCATCTTCGCGGCGGACGATGGTGTTCACGTTTCCGATTTTCTTAGCAGCATCGGTAAGCTTGTCGCACAAATCCATCACGGTTTCTTTGTACGGCATCGTCACGTTCAGCCCCGCAAAATCGCCTTCGCGAATGAAGGCGGCGACGTCGTCGGGCTCAACTTCGTGCAAACGGTATTCATAGTCGCCCAGCATCGCATGAATGCGCGGCGAGTAGCTGTGGCCGAGCTTTCGACCAAGCAATCCGTATACGGGTTTCGTTTGAGAGACAGCCATTTGTACTCCTTCATAGAATGCGCCGCAACAAGGCGCGAATTTCACCATTGGTCGGCGGCGTTATGTTTCGCCACGTGCCCGCGCGGGAGCCGAAAGAATCCGCGCGGGCGTCAAAACACGTATCGGCCCAGCGCCATAGAAAGAATATCGCCAACCATTTACGCCGACACCTCTGCATAGCTGCCAAGATAGGCGAGAGAATCGCAAAGCGGCTCGATTTGGGCGATTACTTCGTCGAACGCGGCATCGTTCGGCGTGCACTCGATATCGACATAGAACATAAACTCGAATTCGCTGCCGGGAATGGGACGGCTTTCAAGTTTCAGCATATTCACTCCAAGCGCCGCGATGCGGGAAAGCACACGGAAAAGAGCGCCCGCCTCGTGCGGCGTGATAAGCAGAAGCGAGCTTCGCTCCGGCACGCCCACGAGCTGCGGCTTTTTCGCCACGCAAATGAAGCGCGTGAAATTATCGGCTTCGTCTTGAATGGCGTGCTGAAGAACATTGAGCCCGTAAAGCTCGGCGCAGGCAGTCGAAGAAATCGCCGCGACATCGCGTCGCTCGCTATTCGCCACAGAACTCGCCGCCATCGCCGTGTTGCGGCAGGCGGTCGAGGTTACCTCATTGGGCATTTGCGCGATGAAATCGGCGCACTGACGCAATGCCTGCTCGTGGGAAAACACCTCGACGATATCCGACTCCTCAACGCCAGGCTTCGCAAGCAAATCGTGGTTGATGCGCAGCGTAATGGCGCGCGCTATGTACAAACCGCGCTTGTAAAGCAGGTCATATACGCGATCGACCGTACCCGCCGTTGAATTCTCAAGCGGCAGAATGCCATATTCGACGCGCCCCTCTTCCACAGCATCGGCCACGGCGTCGAACGTGGGCACGAAAACGATATCGGGATCGTCAAAAAGCTCGCGGCATGCAATGTGTTGATAGGCGCCCTCGACGCCCTGCACCGCTACATGCGCGGCAGCAGGAAGTTCGGCGACCTCGTCGATAGCGGCAGGCACCACGCCTTGCGAGCCGTCATCAAGCAGCGAATGCTGATAGGCGCGGCTCATTTCCATCATCATGCTGAACAGGGGTGGAATGAATTTCTTGAACTCATCGCTCGCAAGCTCGGTTGCCTTGTCGATTTTCGCCGTCTCGCGCGCTTTATCGAGCACGGGCTTGCCCGTCGCGCGCTTATAAGCCGCTACATCGGCGGCGATATGCATGCGACGTTCGAACAGCTCAATAATCTGCGCGTCAATCTCATCGATGCGCGCACGCGAAACCGAAAGATCGACGACGGGCGTCGTGTTCGTTTCCTGCGAGGTCATTAGTCCATCCTCGATCCCAAAAGCAAATCATACAAAGCAAGCGCGACCGCGGCCTCAACGACCGGCACCGCGCGCACAACGACACACGGATCGTGGCGGCCATGTACAGAAAGGCCCTCGTTCGTGCCCGCCTGCATATCAATGCTGTGCTGAGCACGCGAAATTGACGGCGTGGGCTTAAACGCGCAGCGCACAACCACAGGTTCGCCCGTCGTAATGCCACCATTCGCGCCGCCGGCATTGTTTGACTCGAACACGACGCGTCCATCTACAATGCGCATACCGTCGTTGTTCTCGCTGCCACGCATATCAGCCACATCAAAGCCGCGCCCAAATTCAACGCCCTTTACTGCGGGAATACCGAACAGCATGCGGGCGACGGCGTTCTCGACCCCGTCGAACATCGGCTCGCCTACGCCGACAGGCATCCCCGTGGCAGCGCATTCGACAACGCCGCCAACGCTATCGCCCGCCTCACACGCTTCGGCGATGGCGGCAATCATGCGCTCGCCTTGTGCGTCGTTGAGAACAGGGAACGTCTTCGCATGCGCCACGTGAACGTCGGTGGACGAGAGACCATGAAGCGCGAACGCATCATCGGCAATGCCCGCAATGCGCGCGATGTGGGCACCGACTTCGACCCCCTCATCGCGCAGCAGCTGAATCGCAATGCCACCCGCGATGCACAAAGGAGCGGTAAGGCGACCTGAAAAATGGCCGCCACCCGAAACGTCTTGCGCGCCGTGGAATTTCATATTCGCCACGTAGTCGGCATGGCCTGGTCGTGGCACGCGGCGCAGCTCGTCGTAATCGGAGCTTTTTGTATTCGTATTGCGAATAAGGGCCGCAAGCGGCGCGCCGCACGTGACGTCATTGACCAAGCCGCCCAAAAATTCAGGAAGATCGGCTTCTTTGCGGGGAGTCGACCACGGCATGCCGCCTGGCGCTCGACGCGAAAGAAACGCCTGCAGCTCATCGAGATCAATCTTCTTTCCGGCAGGTATGCCCTCAACCACGCAGCCGATGCCGGCGGAGTGGCTTTGCCCGAAAATTGACACGCTGATATTTTTTCCAATGCGCGAAGCCATGCGCCCCGCCTTCCTGTCGTTGGTGCCATCTGGCACGTTGTTCCATTTCGCCCTGTACCGATCAGGCTTGTTAGGACCTGCGACCTGTTAAATGCTCGTAGCGTTTAACAGGTTTGAATCGCTATACACATGCATCATGAACGAATGCGCGGAAATCGTCGAGCGTCAAAGTCTCGATGCGCGACGTTCCGATTTCGCTCGCCACGACGACGTTCATCGTGGAGCCATGGCGTTTCTTATCGGCATGAGCCGCCTCGTATATTGCGCTCGCGGGCTCTTCAGTTTCAGCAAGAAGCCCCCACGCGCGCACGGTCGATTCGATTCGCATGGCATCGACGGCGGAAAGCCACCCGCGCGCAACGCTCGCCTTCGCCACGAGCACCATGCCGCACGCGACGGCGAACCCGTGCGTCACCGTGAAGTTCGACAGCTTCTCAATCGCATGGCCCAATGTATGCCCAAAGTTAAGCAGCTGGCGAGCGCCCGCTTCCTTTTCATCGGCAACCACCACGTCGCGTTTCAACTCAACGCAGCGCCCAATCACCTCGGGCAGGCGCATATCGCTCGCAGAACATGCCTCAAGCTGCGCAAACAATTCCTTATCGAAAATCACGCCGTATTTCAAAACCTCGCCGCAGCCGTCAATGAGGAAATGTTCGGGAAGCGTTGCAAGAAGCGACGTATCGATGAGCACGGCATCGGGCTGGAAGAACGCGCCCACGAGATTTTTGCCTTCGGGCAAGTCAACCGCCGTTTTGCCACCGACCGACGAATCGACGCAGGCCAGAAGCGAGGTAGGCACCTGAACGCACCGAATACCGCGCATGTAGGTGGCAGCCGCGAATCCCGCCAAGTCGCCCACAACTCCGCCGCCCAAAGCGACGACGAGCGACGAGCGCGTAAGGCCCGCATGCGCAAAAGCCTGCTGAGCCCGAGCATAGGTATGAAGCGTTTTCGACTGTTCGCCCGCCTCGAAAACGAAGCTCGATACAGTATAGCCCGCCGCCTCGAGGCTCGCTTTCGCGCGCGAGAGGTAGAGCGGGGCGACATTGCTGTCACTCACAATGCAGCAGGCGTCTCCCCCACTCACGTCTCGGCACACCTCGCCAAGTTGATCGAGCGTGAATTCATCGACGAAAACATCGTAGCTATGCGACGCGGCATCGACTTTGATCACACTCATCGCACGCCGCCTTCGCGCGCGTCAGAATACCGGCCATCGGCCTTGCGTTTAGCAATCGACCCCTGCTCGAGCAAGGCGTGCAGTTCGGCTTCATCTCCGCGCGATAGCGCGTCGCGATAGCGCCCAAGCTCCGTTATGACAACGCCGATTTCCTCGGTAAGATTGTCGGCGTTGTCCATAAACAGCTCGGTCCACATATCGGCATTGAGCTCGGCGACGCGAGTGAGATCCTTATAGCTGCCAGCGGAAAAACCGCGATGCTTTTGTGCGGTGGGGCTTTTGATGAAAGCGGAGCTCACCACATGGGCGAGCTGCGAGGTGTACGCGATAATTTGATCGTGCTTTGCCGCGGTGGTAATCGAGAACGACCCGAACGCCGCAGGCGACAAGGCTTCCTCGGCCCACAGAATAATATCGGGATCATAAATCTCGGGCGGCACGAGCACCATAGGCTGGCCGGCATACAAATCGGCACGTGCATGACGATAGCCCGAGTATTGCAGGCCCGCCATGGGGTGGCCGCCAATGAACGTAAAGCCACGACGCTCCGCGATGGAGAAGCACACCGGGCACACGCTGCGCTTCACGCTTCCGCAGTCGATAACGAGCGTTGATGGCGAGATGAATTGCTCATGCGAGCGCACCCATTCGATAATCGCCTGAGGATACACCGCAAGAATCAGCAGTTCACACGTTGGAATTGTCGCTTCATCCAACGGGCCTGCGACCGTCTCTTCCGCCATAGCGGCGTTCATGGCGCGTTCGTCGATATCGGCAGCAAAAACTTCAATACCAGCATCGGCGTATGCTTTAGCGAACGAGCCGCCAATAAGGCCCAGGCCGACAATGCCAACTCGTTTAGGGGTTCGATCAGTTTCAGACATCGCGACCTACCATTCCGCGGTAACGGCAGAGCGAATGATGCCAACGCGACGCATCATATCTTCAAACTGCTCGGGCAAAAGCGCCTGAGCACCATCTGAGGCTGCATGGGCGGGGTCGTGGTGCACCTCAACCTCGAGGCCATCGGCCTGAGCGGCGGTCGCGGCGCACGCCACGGGCGTCACGAAGCGGGTATAACCCGTCGCATGGCTCGGGTCGGCGATAATGGGCAAATGGGTAAGCTCGCGAAGCACGGGAATGGCGCTCACGTCAAAAGTGTTGCGCGTACGCGTCTCGAACGTGCGAATGCCGCGCTCGCAGAGCATGACCTGGTCATTTCCTTCGCTCATGATATATTCGGCACTCATAAGCAGCTCGTCGATTGTAGCCGACATGCCACGCTTGAGCAGTACGGGCTTGCCATAACGGCCGAGTTCCTTGAGCAACGAGAAATTCTGCATGTTTCGCGCGCCCACCTGAAGAATGTCGACATCATTGAAAAGATCAAGGTCGCGAGCGTCCATGATTTCGGTAATGATAGGCATGTCGAACTCACGCTTTACCTTCGAGAGGATGTCGAGGCCCTCTTTGCCCATGCCCTGGAAGGAATAGGGACTCGTGCGGGGCTTGAACGCGCCGCCGCGGAAAATAGCGGCACCGTGCTTTTTGACCTGCTCGGCAATGACCATGCATTGCTCTTCGCTTTCGACCGAACAAGGACCGGCCATGACGGCGAAATTGCCCTTGCCGCCGATTTTCACACCGCCAACCTCGATGACCGTATCGTCGGGGTGGAACTTGCGATTCGCCTTCTTGAAAGGCTCGGACACGCGGCGAACCGCTTCGACCATGCTGTTCGATTCAAGCAAATACGGGTCAATGCGAGTCGTATCGCCAACCAAACCGATGATGGTCTGATTCGCGCCTTCGATAACCGACGTCGAGACGCCCTTGCTCTCGATGATTTCACAGAGTTGCGCCACACCTTCTTTTGGCGTTCCAGGTTTGACAATTGCGATCATGCGCGGAATCCTTCCATAATACAAAGATGCCGAAGCGGGCAGCCTCGGCATCAAAGGTGTTGCAAGCGGGTTACACCACTATAGCACTATCGCACGATAGAGTGAAAGAGGAATCGCGATTCCACGCGCGGAATTCGACAAGAGCCATAGAAAATCGAGCAGCGCAGACGCCCCGGCAGCGAGCCGTACCCCGGCAACACGCCTCCGGCGGGGAACGGCAGTAATCAGAGCCTTACGCCAGCAAGCTACGGCCCGTGAATTCCTTCGGCGATTCCATACCCAGAGCAGCTAAAAGCGTCGGCGCAATATCGCACAGCGCGCCTTGCTCTCCATTGAGCTTGAGGCCAGCACCTGTGCCATCGGCCAGAGCGAACGGAACGAGTGCCGTCGTATGGGCCGTATGCGGCGTGCCATCGTCGGCGATCATTTTGTCTGCGTTGCCGTGATCGGCGGTAACGAGCGCGAAACCGCCCTTGGCCTTCACCGCTTCAACAACCTTCGCAACACCCGCATCGACCGCCTCGATAGCGGTAACCGCAGCGGGAATAACGCCCGTATGTCCAACCATGTCGGGATTAGCAAAATTCACGATATACACGTCGGCTTCGTCGTTTTCAATCGCCGCGGCAAGCGTGTCGGCAACAGCGGGTTCGCTCATCTCGGGCTGCAAATCGTAGGTCGCAACCTTCGGGCTCGCGATAATCGTACGCTGCTCCCCCTCCTTTTCAGCCTCAATGCCACCATTCAAGAAGAACGTGACATGCGCATACTTCTCGGTTTCGGCGATATGGTACTGGCGCAAACCAGCGGCAGAAAGCACATCGGCGAGCACGTTTTCAGGGAATGTTTTCGGGAATGCGATGGGGGCGTTGATCGAAGGGTCGTATTCCGTCATGCACACGAAGCTCACCTTGGGTGCGCGTGCACGCACAAACCCGTCAAAATCGGCATCGACAATCGCACGCGTGATTTCACGGGCACGATCTGGACGGAAATTGAAGAACACAACCGCATCGCCATCGAGCACGCCACGCGCATCGAGGGCGCCCGGCACCACGAACTCGTCGGTCACATCGCTATCGTAGGAAGCTTGCATGAATGCATCGGCGGAAATATCGCTGCACGGTTCGGCGCACACGATGGCATCGAAGGCCTTTTGCACGCGCTCCCAGCGCTTGTCGCGGTCCATCGCGTAATAGCGCCCTGAAATCGAAGCGATCTTCGCCACGCTCGCAAGACCTTTTTCAGCGATGAACTGTTCAAGCTCCTCGATATAGCCCTTGCCACTCGCAGGCGGCACATCGCGGCCATCCATGAAGCAATGGATGCGAATATCGCTCACGCCATAAGCGGCCGCGTGCTCAATGAGCGCATACAGATGCTCGTTAGAGGAATGAACGCCACCATCGGAAAGCAAGCCCATGAGGTGTAGCGCAGCGCCAGGAGCCTTCGCCGCATCGAGCGCCGCATTGAGCACGGCATTTTCGCGAATGGAGCCCTCGCGGCATGCCATATTGATACGAGAGAGCTCCTGGTGCACCACGCGACCAGCGCCAATATTCAAATGGCCCACTTCGGAATTTCCCATTTGGCCTGCAGGAAGGCCCACAGCCTCACCCGATGCTTCGAGCTTGCACATGGGGGCTTCGCCCAAAAGCGCATCCAAATACGGAGTGTTCGCGAGGGAAATCGCATTGCCCGGACCAGGCTCCGCCAAACCGAAGCCGTCCATAATCACAAGCAGGGCTGGCGTATGCAGCGTTTGCATAGTTCCTCTTTCCCGCGCAAAAGCGCGTATCACATTGCGGCCAACGGGCCGCGACTGCCTTATCCCCCTTGCAAAAATCCCGGCAACCGCAAAGGCGCCGGGATTTCTGCTCGTTTTTCAAAGAGTGGTATCGAATTATTCGGCGTAGCCAGAGGCGATTTCGACAAGCTCGCAGAAATCCTCAACTTTAAGCGACGCGCCGCCAATAAGGCCGCCATCGATATTCGGGCACGCCATGAAACCGTCGGCGTTTTCGGGCTTCATGGAGCCACCGTAGAGCACGCGCATATTCGCTGCGGCCTGCTCGCCTACCAAATCGGCAACGGTAGCGCGAATTGCCGCAGCAATTTCTTCAGCCTGCTCGGGAGTCGCGGTGCGGCCCGTGCCAATAGCCCAAATGGGTTCGTAAGCGATCGTGCAATACTCAGCTTCGTGAGCGTCAAGGCCAGCAAGCGCGGCGCGTACCTGGTCGCACACGAAACGAACGGCATCGCCCGCATCGCGCACGGCAAGGCTCTCACCGACGCACACGATGGCGTTGAAGCTCGATTCGGCGAGCGCGCGAACCTTCTTGTTCACCATGGAATCGGTTTCGCCAAAATATTCGCGACGCTCCGAATGGCCCACGATGCACCAAGCGGCTCCCACATCCTTGAGCATGGGAATGCTCGTCTCGCCCGTGAAAGCGCCCGAAGGCTCCCAATGGCAGTTCTGAGCACCCACGTCAATGTTCGACTTGTCGAAATCGAGCACCGTGAACACCGAGCGCAAATCAATTGTCGGCGGGCATAGCACCACGTCAACCTTGTTCCACTTGCGAGAATAGCGATTGGAAATGCCCTGGGAAAGCACCACGCTCTCGGCAGGCGTCTTATTCATTTTCCAGTTGCCGGCAATTAAAGGCTTGCGAGACATAGGATTCCTTTCGTTGAATCGCAGACGCTTTTG
>NZ_CDRRGL010000081.1:0-9210 GCF_977041755.1 Slackia sp. | reverse complement strand
CACCTACAAGGTCGATTTCTCCAAACATAAGGAGACCGACGACCATATGCGCTCTGCCAAGGTGGATGCGCTCAAGACCGTGGGACTGACCATCCCCGGAGTGGGAATGGATTTGGTGAGCGGCTACCTGGAAAAGGGCTCGAAGGAAGTGCTCGACAACGTGCTGCAACGCCGCATTCTCAAGAATGTTCCGCCGGATCAGATCACGCCTCTGATGAAGGCATGGGGGAAGACCCAGATGTGGGCTCAGGAATCCGACGAGGTGGCTCGTACCATCAGCAAGTGCGAGAAGGCTTGCAGCGCAATGGGAGGCATCGGCGTCATCTTGAATGGCGTGGGAGAGAAGTTCGCCATGGATTCATGGCTGGACACCATGGATGCCATCGGAGTCCTTGAAGCCGATATCGAGTCCATCAACCAGTGGATCCTCTATTACAAGAAGCGCAATCCCTGCGACGGCGCCTGCCAGAACTGCCTGAAAGCCCTCTATGCCGAGCGTGATGCGGCCGAAGAATACCTGGAGCTCATGCACGCCGAAGACGATCACAACTACTCTGACGTGCTCACTAGCCATTGGAATACGGCGATATCGCTCATGACCTTCGTCGCCTCGAAGGGGAGCGGCTCGGTGGCAAACGCTGCAGGCACCTTTGGCAACGTGACGGGCAAGGCCTCGTTGGCAACCGACGGGCTCTCCACCTCGATCCACCTGATGCGAGCCCACTATCTGGATAAGGCCAAGTATGCCTACGATATGGCGGCCGCCTACCGGCAGACCGTGTGCAAGGAGGTTCCGAAGAAGGGCGGAAGCGATGGAGGCGCCGACGCTGAAGATTACAGAGGCACCATCGATTGGAATAGGTTCTACGGGCTCGGATCCAAGGTAATCCTCGATCCATCGGGCATTGTCTATGAGGCACTCGAGAGCAACCCGGTGGAAGGAGCGCAGGCGTCCATCTATGTGGCAGATGATGCGAGCGGGCGCAATGCGCAGCCATGGAACGCATCCGACTACGAGCAAGAAGCAACGCAGATCACAGGTGCAGACGGCGCCTTCCAGTGGGACACCCCAACAGGCTTCTATCAGGTGAGGGTCACTAAAGGCGGATACGACACCGCTGAGACAGACTGGCTTTCCGTGCTTCCCATTCGTACCGGGTTGAAGGTGGGTCTGAGGTCGGCGCAGGCGCCGAGCGTTTCGAATGCACACGCTTATGCCGATTACATCGAGCTCGAGTTCAGCCAATACATGAAAGCTGCCGAAGGGATTGGGACGAGTGCTTCTATAGATGGCGAAGATACGCGTCTTGAATGGGTCGATCCGAAAGAAGCGAGCGACGCCGATGGAGGAGGAGCGCTCTCGAAGGTTCTGCGCATCTACCCGCAAAAGACCCTGCCTGAAGGGGCTAACGTCTCGCTGGAGTTGAGCGGCGCGAAGAGCTACACGGACAAAGCATTGGGCGATCTATTTGGGAAATGGTCGCAGACGCTCACCGTCAAGAAGCGCCCGGCGCAGCTCGTTGCGAACTACGAGAACGCGATCGTTTTGCAAAGCGATGCTGCCGAACCTGTACAGGTGGTGGCGTATGTGCGCTATGCGGATGGCACGCCTGTTGCGAACCAACTGGTGACGGTACGGGTAGAGGCACCCAGCATCGCGGCGCTCGACGACATAAGCGTTGCAGATGCCTCTGGTGCCGCCGCCGCAGAGGGCGCGACGGACTCCCAAGGCAAAGTCTCGTTTGCTCTCAAAGGCGATCTCCCCGGCATGACGACGCTCACCCTTGCGGCCAGTGACACATCCCTTTCCAAGGAACTGGCGGTGCGCACCACATCGGATGCGGCGCAGCCCGTGCGACCCACTGCAAACATCGGTGAAGCCACATTCGATGCGCTGTCTCCGAAGGAGAACAACGTGACGGTCGTGAAGGGATCGAAGCTTACTTTATCGACCACCACCGAAGGCGCGACGATTTACTACACCACTGATGACACCTGCCCCTGCAATGCGAACGGGACACGGCAGATTTACACTGGGCCTATCGATGTAACAAAAGATACAAAGTACCGCATTGCTGCATATAAGGAAGGTATGCCATTTGATGAATATAGTGAGCGGCTGAACCTTACTATAACCACAACTGAGGATGAGTCTGAACCGTCAGGCGATGGTGAGCAGGGAGGTGGAGACAACGGTGGAACCAATCAGGGCAATAGCGGAAGCATGAACGGTGGCCAAGGGAATAACGGTGGTTCGGATGCACCTGAGGCATCAGGAGGCAACCAGGAAACCAATTCGGGTCAGACAGATAACGCGAACTCCGTCACTGATACTGATAAGCCTGCTAGCTCTTTAGGCTTTTTGGCAGAAACAAGTGACAGCTTAGGCTTGCCTGTGCGTATTGCGCTGATTCTCTTTTGCGCTTCTGCTATAGGACTGGTTTCTTTGCTGCTCTATGTTCGTCGCAAAAGACTCAATGGTCGTAGATAAATACGTAAAAGAGATTGGGTGTCAATAGGCTGTGTGGGTTAGCGGTATCCATGCAGCCTATTGAATATAAAAGATGCGCAACGCGAAATGACGCCTACTGGCAGAATATGTTTCATGCTCTGCCGGCATCTAAGCAACTGTGGCTGATAAACGGACAAATCGTCTATCAGGGCTTGATAGTAATATCAAGCGCATCCTTAATGACCCCTGCCTAACGTCTATTCCCAATGACCGCCGACAGCCTTTGTTTCCCAATGGCCTTCTTCGGAATGGCTTACCGTGTTGTAGCCGATGATTTTCTGACGGGTTTCGCTATGATGACCGGATCCTTCACCGGCTTTCATGTGCTCTTTCGCATGGGCGGAGGTGTTGTCGGTGATGTCGTCTACGTCCGACATCGACTGTTCTAATCACCCCATTTATCACCTCGATGGCAACGATGTTTTCCAGCACGCGGCCGTAGTCTATGTTCTTGGTTCCAAGGCACGCGAACCGAAACCCTTGGTCGACAAGGTAATATTTATCCTCCGACCTTAGGTATCTTTCCCGCGTCGTCTCGCAGCCTCGCCTCATCAGCTCCAGGAAGACGGCGTTCTCGTACATGCGACCCTAATCCATCATCTATTCCTTCTCGGTTTCGAAAGTCGTATTTATTTAGAGTTTCGAAACCGAGAAGGCAATATGCACAAGGACGCGTCGAGGAGCGAATCCCAATCGTGCTATGTCGGCAGCGGCGTTGGGGCACATTCGCTCGTGCTACAATGCGGGCATCATCGATTATTCAAGTCCCATCGGAACGGCGATCCACACCGCCGGCGTCTTTGGACCTACCATCGCCGGGCTCTCGTTGATCCCGGGAGGCTTTACCCTGAAGCGCGGCCTCGCGTTCACGTTCGGCGGACTGAGACGCTCGCTCCCTTGGACCGCGGCGTTCCTCGCCGTGCCGCTGGTTCTTCTTACCGCCGCCTCCGATGGCCTCGCGGAAGGCTTCAGCCCAATCTCCGCCATGGGGGTCTTCCTTGCTGCCCTCATGGTGAGCGGCGGTAACGAGGAACTGGGTTGGCGAGCGGTCCTGGAGCCTGAGCTTGAGCGAAGAATTCCTTTTTTCGCGGCCTGTCTTGCCACCGGGGCGATTTAGGGCCTGTGGCATGTGCCGCTGTGGTTCACGCAGGGCGCCGGGAGGGAGACGACCCCGTTTCTTGCGTTCGTAGCCCTCGCCGTGCTCCTCTCGTTCTGGCTGTCGGCGCTCTATCGCGCGGGCGGGTGCGCCTTCTCCTGCTGCCTTCTCCATGCGTTGGCGAACACGCTAATCGGGGTGCTTTCGCTTTCAAGCATTTCACTCGTGATAGCCGCGGCCCGCGGCGCTCGCCCTCACGGGGCTCTCGTTGGCCGCTTTCCGCCGCAGGCTCCCAATCGAAGAGGTCTGCGGCGGAAAACCGGAATGGCCTGCTCCGTGAATTAGGTGAGGCCGCGCTGGCGAACGGTCGCAGACAGGCGAGCACCCTGAACCGGAATGCCGTTCCGATCCAGGGTGCTCGGTTTTTCTATATGTGGACAGGCGTGCAAGAGGGGGCACGAGAAGCGACCCTGAGGACCCCACCCTTGCTCGACCGCGCTGACGGGCTTCGGGCGAGCTCGTAGTAAACGCGGCAAATACCGGGGGATCTCGTCCTTTTACAGCCGCCCGATATGACAAAGGGACTGCCGCTTTGTCATATTCCGCACCTACGCGAGTGCCTGATCGATCAGCTTGTTGAGTGTCTCGCGCTGCTCAGCGGAGCTAATGCTGCCCATGATCGGCTCTCCCACGATGTTGCCGTTCTGGTCAATCACGTAGGTGGCCGGGAACGAGTACAGGTTGGAGGTGAACTTTCCGGCCTCGCTATCTGACTTAAACCAGATGTTTTTGTACGTCACGCCCTTTTTGGAAAGCACGTCCTTGGCATCGGCCACCTCGTCCTTGTTGCCATCGAGCGTAAAGGAATTAACGCCCACGACCTGGCCGCCCTTTGCGGCAAGCTCCTTGTTAAGCTCCTCCAGATCGCTCAGTTCGCCCACACAGGGCTTACAGGTGGTAAACCAGAAGTTCATGACGGTGACCTTGTTATTGGAGAACAGCTCGTCGCTGTTGACATCGTTGCCATCCAAGTCCTTGCCCTTAAAGCTGGGAAACTTCGCCGCCTCGCTTTTGGCGTTGGTCATCCCTGCGGTCGAGGCATCAACGCTCTCCCCCTCGCCAGGAGTGCTGCCACATCCGGGGAACTCCTTCTCCAGCGCCGTGAGCTTCTCCTCGATTTCCTTGACTTGCTGTGCGCCGGCCTTAAGCGTCTTGAACTCGTCAGCCGTAAACTGGTCCTTGGCGCTCTCGATGGTATCAAGCAAAAAGTCGCCGTAGTTCTTGCCGTCCTCAATCATGGGAGCGTCTTTGTTGGCTGCAAGGAACACCTTTTCCCACAGGGCGCTATCGCTCGCAAAGATCTCGTTTTCCTTTTGCATCAGCTGCTGAAACAGTTCGGTCGCCTCCTCGGCGCCCGCCGGTTTTTGTGCCACGAGCTCGGCAATCTGCGCATCGCCGCTCGCGGCATCGCTTGCGTCGTCCTTGGGCGCGGAACAAGCCGCGAGGCTCAGCGCCAGCACGGGCACCATCAACAGACTCGCAATTTTCGACAGTTTCATGTTTTCCTCCGTTATATCGAAGCTTATAGGTACCTATCTGTTTTCGCGGGCTTGCGAAGGTTGCGCGGGCTTGTCGCCCGTCACACCCAGCCCGTAGCGAAAGCCAATGGCATCGGCGGGGCACGCGCCCACGCATTTGCCGCAACGAATGCACTCGGCATGGTCAGGCGTACGCGTTACATCCACGTCCATCTTGCACACCTTGGCGCACGTGCCGCACGAGACGCACTTGCACTGATCAACCTGGATTCCCAGCAGGGAGACTTTGTTCATCAACCCGTAAAACGCACCAAGCGGGCAAACCCATTTGCAGAAGGGGCGGAAGAACAGTACGCTCAGCACCGCAACCGCAATGAGGATCGCGAGCTTCCAGGTAAAGAGCTTTCCCAGCGCGGAGCGGATTCCCGCATCCATGATGGACAGCGGAATCGCGCCCTCGAGCACGCCCTGTGGGCAGATGTACTTGCAAAAGAACGGATCGCCCATGCCCACATCGTTGACCACCAAGACGGGCAGCAGCACCACGGAAAACAGCAGCACCGCGTACTTGATGTACGTGAGCGGCTTGAGCCTTTTCGTGGAGAGCTTTTTGCTGGGAATCTTATGCAGAAGCTCTTGCAGCCATCCAAACGGGCATAAAAAGCCGCATACAAAACGCCCCAGCAGCACGCCGATCAAAATGAGGGTTCCGGTGACGTAATACGAGAAGCTGAACTTAGACGAGCCCACCACCGACTGAAACGATCCGATGGGGCACGCGCCCGAAGCCGCCGGACACGAGTAGCAGTTGAGTCCCGGCACGCAGACGGCCTTACCCGCCCCCTGGTAGATGCCTCCCTTGGCAAAGTTGGGCAGGTGAATATTGGTCGCGAGCGTCGCCGCCGCCTGAATCAATCCGCGGTATCGCGCCAAAAGGCGTGATACGGTATTCCTTCTTTTATCCAATTCCGATACACTCCAAGCACAGCCTGATTGCCTTGGCCAGCACGGCTTCTGCCTCGCCGCGCACAGCACCAAAGCTCACCATGGCTATCCCGGCGATCAGCAAAGCCACCTGCGCCACAGGCTTAATCGCTTTGAACAATTTGACCACTCCTTTCGCTTCGCAACCCATTGGACCATACCGACTGTAAAATCCGCGTTAAGCGCGGATGACTATGCAAGGAGAACGTTATGCGTATCTTGGTCGTCGAGGACGAGCGGGCGCTGTGCGATGCGATCGCACGCAGCCTGCGCAACTTGGCCTATAGCGTCGACTGCTGCCACGACGGGCAGCAGGCGCTCGACCTGCTCGATGTCGAGACCTTCGATCTTGTCGTGCTCGACCTTAATCTTCCCCGTGTCGACGGCATGACCGTGCTCAGGCAACTCAGAAAAACTGATTGCGAGACCAAGGTGCTCGTGCTCTCGGCACGTGGTGAGGTCGCCGACAAGGTGGCGGGGCTCGATGCCGGCGCCAACGACTACCTCACCAAGCCGTTCCATCTTGACGAGCTGGCGGCGCGCATCCGTAGCCTCACGCTCAGGCGCTTCACGCAAAACGGTACTGTTCTCACCTGCGGGTCGCTGAGCTTTGATACCAAGACTCGCGTCGCCTCGGTGGGCGACGTGTCCTTATCCCTCACGCGCAAGGAAACCGGCATCCTGGAATACCTGATGCTCAACCAAGGGCGACCGGTGAGCCAAGAAGAGCTTATCGAGCACGTATGGGACTGCAGCGTCAACAGCTTTAGCAACGCGACTCGCGTGCACATCTCGTCGCTGCGCAAAAAGCTGCGCGGCGCGTTGGAGCACGACCCCATCCGCAACCGAATCGGCGAAGGCTACGTTATGGAGGATGGCGAATGAAGCGGATATCGCTGCAGTGGCGCATTACGCTGATGACAGCCCTGCTGATATGTTTGACCTGCGTACTTATCAACTGCTTGGTCGGCTACTCCGGCATGCTCCACATGGACTCGATTGGCGCTGAAGTGTCGGCGCATGGCGAGGTTGAGGCCGCCTCGTCCAGCTCATTTGACCCGACGAGCAAAGATCTCGACGACGAGCTGACCATCGTCGTGAGCAACGCCCAAGAATCGTTTGGCGCGACGAGCTGGTATATAACCGCGGCGGTGACGCTGCTCGGCGGCGTGCTGGCCTATTTTGTGAGCGGGCGTGCGCTGCGGCCGCTGCGCTCCTTTGCGGCGCAAGTCGAGAGCGTGCAGCCCGACAACCTCGCCGACACAAAGATCAGCGAAGACGTACCTGCCGAACTCAGGCGCTGCAGCGCGTCGTTTAACGACATGATTGCCCGCCTTGACGAGGGTTTTTCTGCGCAAAGGCAGTTTACGGGCAATGCGGCGCACGAACTGCGCACGCCGCTCGCGCTCATGCAGGCCCAGGTTGAACTGTTTTGTGCCGAGCACCCCGGCGTTGACGCTGACACGGCTAGTCTGCTTCGGCTGCTGCAGGAGCAGACCGAGAGAATGACGCACATGGCAGCGACGCTACTCGAAATGAGCGAGCTGCGCAGTGTTCCCTGCAACGACGAGATTGACCTGGCGCCGATGATTGAGGAAGTGCTCACCGACCTGGCGCCGCTTGCCGAGGAAAAGGGCATCATGTTTGCAAGCGAGGGCGAAGCGCAAATGATCGGCAGCGACACGCTGATCTATCGACTGCTGTTCAACTTGGCCGAAAACGCCATTCGCTACGGCGCACCCAGCTCGACCGTGCAAATCAGCACCCACGACGAGGGCGACCGCGTGCTGCTGCGCGTGCGCGACCAGGGGCTGGGCATTCCCGAGCAATACCAGACGAGCATCTTCCAGCCCTTCTTTCGCGTCGACAAATCGCGCAGCAGGGCATATGGCGGCGTGGGCCTGGGGCTTGCGCTAGTCTGGGAGATCGCCGCGCTCCATGGCGGCTCCATCGAGGTCGAAGAGAGCTCGGAGAGCGGAACGACCATGCTCGTGACCCTTCCCGCACGCGCACTCGCATGGTGTACCAGCAGCTCGTCTACGAAGCTATGACGTCGCAATAGGGAAGCCGCGGCCGGCGAGGGGGATTTCGTGGCGGCCAGCGGCGATACGAAGGTGTGCGTCCAGGTCACCGAGAATACGACCGAGCCTGCGACCATCGGACGCGAGCTCAAGCCGCTTCGCGCCATACGCGCGCGCACTCCAAGGCAGTCATGGCCATGAGGGGGGATACCCGACCGAGGTCGACAGCATCAAGATCCTCGGTGCCGCGGACTTCCTGTTGCATCGCAGGAGGGATTGCGTAAACGGCGGCTTAATTACCGTATTTACTCACCGCCGTCGCTGGCGGCTTTGCCATGACCCTCGTACGAAACGAAACTCAGCGGCACGGTGCGGCACTCAAAAGTGCGGGTCAAAGCCCCATCGGCTTATTCCAACTCTTTCAAGTTCATTTGCCGTGGCGACATTCCAATTGGGTCTAGTTTGGTTGTCGATTTGTCCACCTTGCCTTTTTCGATTTAACGTATTGCTCTTCAGATCATCGTTGTGTGCTCGTAGCCGCACTCCACGAAGAGCCGCTCGGCAACGTCGAGAATCTTCTCGACCGCCTCCTCCGGGTACTTATTGCGTGCCACGGGCACCTCCGTCCTTATTTTCACGATAAACATACCATGAGTGGCGTGCGGGTCGAGAAGGGCTGGCGCCAAAAGAGCCCAACGGCCGTTACGGCTTCGTTAGAAACGCGCCCCACCATGGATGGTGAACCCGAAAGGTAAGGCGCGCGGGCACGGCGACTCGGCCCGCGCGCCCGGAAGAGAAAGGATAAACCCATGGGTTACATGCTCGAGACGCGCGGGCTCACCAAGCGCTTCGGCCGCGGCGACCAGGCGCAGGACGCCGTGGCCGACGTGAGCCTTCATATCCGCGAGGGCGAGGTGTACGGGCTGCTCGGTCCCAACGGCGCCGGCAAGTCGACAACGCTCAAGATGATCTGCGGGATGCTGCGGCCGACGGCCGGGGAGATCCTCTTTGCCGGGCACGCCTGGCGCCGCGAGGACCTCTACGCAATCGGCAGCCTCA
>NZ_CDRRGL010000080.1:0-9239 GCF_977041755.1 Slackia sp. | reverse complement strand
GCGCGCCTTGAGCGCCTGGGTCGCCTTGCTGATGATGCGTTTTGCCGGCGCGGGGTTTTCCTCGAGGTATTCAGCGAGGCCCTTCGTCACCGCACCCTGTACCAGTCCGCGAATCTCGGTATTGCCGAGCTTGGTTTTCGTCTGGCCCTCAAACTGCGGGTCGTGCAGCTTCACGCTCACGATAGCCGCCAAGCCCTCACGGGCGTCGTCGCCAGAAAGGTTGCTGTCCTTTTCCTTCAGAATGGCATGGGCGCGGGCGTATTCGTTGATCGTGCGCGTGAGCGCATTCTTGAAGCCGTCGAGATGCGTGCCGCCCTCATGGGTGTTGATGTTGTTGGCGAATGCGAGCACACCGTGAGCGCTGTAGCTCGTTGACCACTGCATAGCAACTTCCACCGTGCCCTCGGCGCTTTCAGCCGTAAAGTAAATCGGGGTATTCAGCGTTTCCTTGCCACGATTGAGCCACGTGACGAAGTCGACGATACCGCCGGCATACTGGAACGATTCGGTCTTAAAAGAGCCGTCTTCCTCGCGTTCGCGTTCATCGGTAAGTTGAATATGGAGGCCCTTGTTCAGAAAGGCCATTTCACGGAAACGTTCGGCGAGCGTGTCGTAGTCATACACGACCGTGTCGGTGAAGATTTCAGGGTCGGGCCAGAAGGTGACCATGGTGCCCGTATGGTCGGCGTCGCCAATGCGGTGCAGCTTCTCGACCGTTTTGCCGCGCTCAAACGCAATTTCATGCTTGCCGCCATCGCGGCACACAACAACCTCGAGACGCGTGGAAAGCGCATTCACACACGAAACGCCAACGCCGTGCAAACCGCCGGAAACCTTATAGCCCTCGCCGCCGAATTTGCCGCCTGCATGAAGGATGGTGAGAACGACCTCGACCGTAGGAATTTTCTCTTTCGGATGCTCGTCGATAGGGATGCCGCGGCCGTTGTCGATAACCGTGATGGAATTGTCCTCGTGAATCGTGACATCGATTTTGGTGCAATAGCCGGCAAGGGCCTCGTCGACGGCGTTGTCCACAACCTCATACACAAGGTGGTGCAAACCACGCGGACCCGTCGAACCGATATACATGCCGGGGCGCATACGCACGGCTTCAAGGCCCTCGAGGACCTTAATGTCTGAGCCGTCGTAGTGGTCGGGCTTTTCTTTGACCACGACCTCCTCCTTTCCGTCCCGATGCAAATCGGGATGCGCCGACATACGCCGGCGCCATAGGCATAAAGCGTTTCAACCGCCAATTTCACATAAAACAGGACGCCGAGGAGCACGCCAGCTGGAGAGGGCGCGAAAACTCAAGCAATCCAACTAGCGAATTTTACCATATTCAAGGTTTTATACCGCGCTTCAGCACGCGATTTAAGATAGTCCACACGGCCTACAAGGCCCCATTGTCGCCTTTTTTGGCTGCCGCAGCGTTTTTTACCTCTAAATCGGAAATCATGGCGCGTTTAAGCGCTTCTCGCACCTTTTTATCGGGAATCGTGGACAGCTCCTCGTCAATCTGGGCTATACGCGCCTCAGAAAGCGCCACACGCGGCGCTTTCTCTTGAGCCGCCGTTTTTTCAGCTTCTTCGCGGTAAGGATGAGAGAGCTTGTACTTGCCACGCGAGACGCGAATGCGAAACTCGTCGATTTCTTCGCCAAACAGCTCAAGGAACTTCAGTTTGATCATTTCACGACGCGCGTCGACCTCCGCTGCGATAAGACTATCTTCCACATACACGATGAGCTCGCCCGCGGGCGGCTTTCGACGAGCGAACGCGCCACCCGTCGAACGAGCGGCGGCCTGCGAGGTGCGCGAGGTTTCATCCCGTTCAGATGTTTCACGTGAAACATCTGTCTCTTCTTCGGCCTTGCGAATGATGTAAATCGAATTCGTGTGGTCGAGAATCACCGCAGCAGCAGGGCCAGCGCACGCTTCAAGCGCCGACTTCCACATACGCTTCACCTTCGCGGCGCGTGCCGCTTTAGCCGCAAGCACATCCGAAGACGCCTGCCCACGCAGAGTCTTTTGAAGGGCCATGGAAAACGATTTCATGGAGTTGCTCATGCGCGAACACCCGCCTTCGACAAATCGAGCACAGATGCCCGATCGACGATATCGTCCTCGAAACACGTCAAATCGGTGGCGGTCATGAATGTCTGAATGTCTTCATGCAGCAAATCAACGAGCGCGCCGCGGCGGCGGGCATCGAGCTCGCTCATCACGTCGTCGAGCAAGAGCACCGGTTTGACGCCAAGCATCTTCTTAACCAATTCAACCTCAGCGATTTTCCACGCAAGCGCAATGGAGCGCTGCTGGCCCTGCGAAGCGAATGTGCGAGCATTGCGCCCGTCGATGAAAAATTCCATACGGTCGGCATGCGGACCCACAACCGCGCGACGGCGGGCGCGCTCCTCAAGGCGGCGCGAGAACATTGCATTCGCCGTTGCATCAAGAACCTCGTCTTTCGACATCTCCGCATCGTACGGGCGACTTTCAGCCAACTCCGCCAAATCCTCCGGAAGCCACGAAGGAATGTACGAATACGAGAGCTCCTCCGCGCCGTCGGTAATGTCACCGTATATGCGAGCCATGCGTCCGCATAGATTGCGGAACAGCGCGACGCGATACATGTGCAGGCGGGCAGCTACGGGGATAAGCGCATCATTCACGCTATCGATGAGCACATCGGACGCTTCGTCTTTCAGAAGCGCATTCTTGTTGCGCAAAAGCTTTTCGTAATCGCGGCGAATGACGCGATGATTCTTCGAAAGCTGGCTGCCAAGCAAATCGATCGCGGAACGCTTGGGCGTTTGGGAGCCCTTCGCAAGCTCAAGATCGTCGGGAGAGAACGCCACGGCGGGCAGAATTCCCTGCAAATCTTGCGCAGCACGACGCTTCCCATTGAGCGTGTACGACCTCGATGCCGGTTCAATCACCGTCGCAACGCTCAAGTCGCGCGAGTCGGATACGAATCGCGCTTCGAGGCGAGCGAATGGCGCGCCCCACATAATGAGGTCGCGGCCGCGGGCCGAACGAAACGACCCATGGGCGCACAAAAGTTGAATTCCCTCGACGACATTGCTTTTGCCCGTGGCATTAGGACCCACGAAAATCGTGAGTCCACCTATGTTGCCCAATGCGAGGCTTCGATAATTGCGAAAACCGGCCAGGCGCACTTCCTGAATGCGAAGATCGTTTGCCACGGCAAGCACGTCCTTAAGATACGCGAACGGGCATAACGAGATACAGGAAGTTCTCGCCTGCGCCCGCACGGAAAATGCCGGGCTTCATGGGCGACGAGGTCTCGAAGAACACCTGGTCGGTCGAGACGGACATAAGGCCATCGAGCACATACTGGTGATTCAAGGCGATTTGAATGCTTTCGCCCGCCACTTCGCAGCCGACAACTTCCTCGGCCGAGCCCACGTCTTGCGTGGCCGCGTTGATAATCGCGTTGCCCGCTTCGGCGTTGATGTCGATTTTCACGGGCGACGAAAGCGCACTCACCAAGCCCACGCGCTTCACTGCAGTAATGAGCTCCTGCGTAGTGAAGCACGTCTTCGTTGCCCATGTCTGCGGAATAATCTGACGATAGTTCGGGAAATTGCCCTCGATGCGGCGATTGATGAGCACCATATTCTGATAGGTGAACACAATCTGGTTCGCCGTAAGGCCAATGGTAATGTTTTCTTCCATCTTCGGCAGGCCGGCAACCTCCTGAAGGAACACGCCAGAAACAATCGCCTCGAAATTCTCCTGCACGCCTTCAAGCGCAATATCGGCCACAGCAAGTCGATACGAGTCGGTCGCAACCATGCGCAAGCCTTCGTCAGACGTGGAGATAAGCACGCCCGTGAGCACTGCACGGCTTTGGTCCTTCGAGACGACCTTCGCCACACGCTTAACCATAGAACAGAATTCCGCGAACGGCACCTCGATGGAGCTCGAAACGTCAACGTTGGGGAACGGGGGGAAGTCGGCTGCATCGAGCGTTTTGAGCGTGAACGACGATTTGCCGCACGATACCGTGACAGTGGAATCGTGCGTCTGGAACTCCACAGCTGCCTCAGGCAGGTTTTTAACGATATCCAGAAGAAGCTTCTCGGGAATAACGGTTGTTCCCTCTTCCTCAACGAGAGCAGGAACGCTGTAACGAATAGAGCGTTCGAGGTCGGTGGTTTCCATAACCAGCCCCATACCCTCTGCTTTAATGTAGACGCCAGAAAGCACAGGGATGGTAGAGCGCGAAGCTGTGCCCTTGGACACGATGGTCAATGCATTAAGGAGTTCGCTCTTGTTGATGTTGAATCTCACTTTTTTGCCCTTCTGCTCTTAAATAAATAATTAATGATTGTAGTAGTAATAAGGACGGTGGAAAAGTGGAAAAGGTTGCATCGTGCCTGTTCAATCATTGTTTATGATGACTGAAGAATGTTTGACAATCTGCACCCGCTTTCCACTGCTTTTATTGCTTATATTATCTTTCCACCGCTTTCCTCAAGTTTTCGACTAGTTTTCCCGAATGTTTTTAATAATGATCTCGAGCTCTTCTTGAAGCTCTCGACTCTCTTTGGTCTTCTTCTCGATCTTCTCGACGGAGCTCATAATGGTCGAGTGGTCGCGATTGAACCGCTTTCCGATGTCGTTGTAAGGAATGTCGATCATCTGGCGGCACAAATAAATCGCTACGTGCCGCGCATAGGCGATATTGCGCGATCGCTTCGTGCCAATGAGGTCGGCATGGCTCACCTGATAGTACTGCTCGACTTCGTGCTGCACGGCTTCGACGGTGATTTTCTTCAACGCGCCGGCTGAGAAATGGTTCTCGAGCAGCGATTTCACGTCGGAAAGCGTGATGTCGGGGTTTCCGAACGCGGTCATTTGCGAAATGACCTTCGTTACGGCGCTTTTGAGCTCGCGTACGTTTGAGCTCGATATTTCCGCGATATACATCTGTATATCTTCGGGGACGTATAAATCCCAACTGCCTTCGGAGCGCTTGTATTCCTCGATGAACGACTTAATAATGCCGAGCTTCGTTTCGACCTCGGGCGGCTGAATGTCGTAGGTGCCGCCCGAATTGAAGCGGCTCTTGTAGCGTTCGTCGATATCGATGCTCTTCGGCGAACGGTCGGCCGAAAGTACGACTTGTTTGCCGGCGTCGGTGAGGCGGTTAAACAGCTGGAACACGATATTTACTGTGGCCGATTTGCCCTGGAAATACTGCACGTCGTCGATGAGCAGCGCGTCGGCGTCGAGATAGCGGCTTTGGAACGCCTGGAAGCTCGATTTGTCTTTGCTGTGGTCAATCGCGGCGATGGAATATTCCGTGATGAACTCCTGCGCGTCGATATACACCACGCGCATATCGGGGCGCGTTTCCAGAATGTAGTTCTGGATAGCTCGCAGCAAGTGCGTTTTGCCTAAACCGCTTTTTCCATAGATGAACAGGGGATTCAAGGTCGACTTGCCGGGCGATTCCGCTACCGATACGGCCATCGAATAGGCCAAACGGTTCGAATCGCCGATGATAAAGTTCTCGAAGGTCAGCGCGGCGGCGCCCGTGTCCATGCCGTTTGCGCGCGCGATTTGGCTGCCGGTGAGGTGGCTTGTCGCCGCCGGCGGCTGTGGGGAGCTCGGCTGTGCCGCGGCAGCAGGCTGAACTTGCGGTGCGATCTGGGGCTGGGGTTGAATCGGCTGCGCGGCTGGCGCCGCAGGTTCGGAATGCACGGTCGTGATGGGCGCAGCGCCCGCCTGCGCTCCCGCCGCCTGAGGGGCTGCCGGTTGCACAGGCGGCGTGTAAGGTGCCGCTTGCTGGGCGTTTTGCGTGGCGATTTGCTGCATGAACGCCGAAGAACCTGGGTCGACCTCGATTTCTACCACATATTCGGTTTCGAACAAGTCGCGCAGCGCCTGCTCGATTTGTGAAAGAAAGCGCTTTTCGATTTGGCCTTTAATGAAGTCGGTATCGACGGTGGCGAGCAGGAAACCCACGCTCGACGCTTGCGGCTGCATTCGTCCCAGGAACGCGTCGACCTGTGCCGGATTCACCGTGCCATACGATTTGACCTTTTCGATAACGGCTTGCCAGGTTTCATAGGGGTTGTTTGGATCCATGTTTATTCAAGCCGCCTTCCCTCCGTAGATGGTATCGAGATTATAGCGGCCAATCCTCCAATTGTGGTGTCTTCAGCGGGGTGTGGAAATTAAAACAACGCGTCGATGACGCGCAGACCTTCGTCAGTGACCTGTCGCATTTTTCCGACGGTGGAAATAAGGCCTGCCTCCTCGAGCTTTTTGAGCGCGCGGTGGGCGCTGCTCGCCGCAAGGCCAAGTTCTTCGACGATGTCGGTCACGCGCAGCGTGGGCTGGTCCAAGAACAAATAGAGCACGTCTTTCTCGCGGTCGGAAAGGGCGGGCACCATTTGTTTGCGCTGCTCGCGCGTGGGTGCGCCCCTCGGCACGTCGAAATCTTCTTCGGGTTTCACGCTGATGGTTACTACGGAGCCGCATTTGATGTTGTCTTCGATCGTGATGCGACCGTGCGAGAACGAAAGATATTCCTTTACCAGGGGCAATCCACTGCCGACGCCGCGAATGTAACGTTTCATGTCGCTTGTGGCCGACGAAAAGCCAGGCATTTGCGCCTTTTCCTTTTGGGGAATGCCGGGGCCTTGGTCGGTGAAGCGAATCGTGTTGCCCTTATCGAAAATTGAGACCACGATTTCCTTGAATTGGGCATGGATGAAATTCTCGCTGACCTCGCGAATCGCAGTATAGGGAATGCTGCCGCCGGCCTGCTGGGCCTGGGTGTAGATAGTGGAGGCAAGATTCTCGATGAACTCCGCCGTGGTGGTAGGAGCTATTTCAGTCACGCGTGGCGCGCTTCGGAAGTCGTCATAGCAAGCGATTCGTGCGCTCGCGATAGCGCGAGAGTAATCCTCGTTGACTCCAGATGCGGGCTCGGGTGCGTTTTGTGCTGTGTTTAGTGTAGGTTCCAACGCTTTTCCCAAGTTATTCCAGGTTTTCCGCTAATTTTCACTCGCTTGGAAAATTGTAAAAACTTTTTCACGAATGAGCTCCACCATTCTAGAGGTGGAAAGTCATGTTTTTCAAGACTCTTTCCACTCATGGTGGAAATTTCCATAGCCATCAACCTCATGTTTTCCGAGTTTTCCACTTTTTATTCAAGGAATGTGGAAAACGGTGGAAATGATTGGAAACCAATGCGGAAAACCTTGAAAAACAGCTTGACTTACTGGAAAACAAGGGGGAGAGAACGGAAAAACACGACAGTTTGTACGCTTTCCTGAAAAGTCCAGAGCAAGTTTTGAATTCATGCTGGAAAAATTTGCGAAAACACGGAAAAGCCCAGCTCATAACCGCTTTTTGAAGTTTTTGCAAAGTGGTTTTCGCGATGTTGGGAAACATTTTTCCAAAACGTGTTTCACGGTTTTCCGCGTAGTTTTCCACCGGAAAAACCGCGTAATGCCTGGGTTTTCCTCATTTTCCACATTTCTAGACGGTGAATAAGCTTGGTTTTCCACAATGGAGCTTATTTAGCCCGCGATCGTGCGGTGGAAAGAGCCGCAACGACGCCTCGGCGGTTTTCCGCGGTTGGAAAAGTCGTTGTTTTCCGTTCCATTTTCCACTCGTGAAGAATTCGTCGTGAATCGAAACCTATATATAGTGTTGAGAACATAAGCGAGCCTACTAGTAGCGTTTTTTCGCCCGAAAGCGCCGTTTTCTTTCGAAAATGCTTTATGAACTGCGTGAAAAGGGGGTTTACATCCGATTTCGCTACGTTATACTTGTACGGCTATTCATTGAGAAACACATGCTGCAATAACGTGAAAGGGAGTCGAAATGAAGCGCACCTATCAGCCGAATAACCGCAAGCGCGCCAAGACCCACGGTTTCCGCGCACGCATGGCGACCAAGGGCGGCCGTGCCGTTCTCGCTCGTCGTCGCGCCAAGGGCCGCAAGCGTCTGACCGTGTAAAAACCTCGGAGGTCGGCGTGAAATCGACAATTAGGTCGAGCGTCGACGTTTCGCGGCTTTTTTCGCAGGGAAAACGCTTCAGCACACCGTTCGCAACGGTGCTTGTGCTGAAGAGAACTGAGCAACACGACCATGATTTGCATGGTCGTGTTGCTTTTATAGCGGGAAAAAAGCTTGGCAACGCCGTTTGGCGCAATGCCGCGAAACGCCGGCTCCGTGCAATTGTGTGCGATCTTGGGGGCCCGTGGGAGGGTTGGGACGTCGTAATTTCGGCACGCTCCGCCATTCTGAAGGCTTCTTATAGTAAAGTGAGCCACGCATGCGAAAAGGCCCTTGAAAAGGCCGGTTTAATCAATCCTGCTTCGCGATAATGCTCCGGGCGGGAGTTTGTGGAAGAAGGCATATTCGATGAATGCCGTGTTTGCGTTTGTGCGCTCGCTGCCTAAGCGGGCCGCCTTGCTCGCGATTCAATTCTATCGTGCTGCCATTTCCCCAATTTTTGGCCCCTGCTGCCGCTATGTTCCCACGTGCTCGGAATACGGGCTCGAGGCGATTCGACGTTTCGGCTTACGCAAGGGAGGCTGGCTCGCCATAAAACGCATCGCAAGGTGCCACCCTTTCCATGAGGGCGGCTATGATCCTGTTCCCGACAAGCTCTAGAAAGGCAGTGCCGTATGTGGGACGTGTTTAAGGACTGGATATTCGATTGCATCGCATTCTTCGCCAATTTCCTTGGCGACTGGGGTCTTGCGATCATCGTTATCACGGTTATCTTCCGTTTGCTCGTTGCTCCTATCATGCACAAGCAAATCAAGTCGACCTTCCAAATGCAGAAGGTCCAGCCTCTTATGCAAGAGATTCAGAAGAAGTTCGCCGACGACCCCGTTCGTCAGAACGAGGAAATGCAAAAGCTCTACGCTGAAACCAAGTTCAATCCCCTGGCTGGCTGCGTGCCCATGCTCATCCAGATGCCGATCTTCTTGGCCATGTTCCAAACGCTGCGTGAGATTGGTTACTCGCACCCCGACGAGGTATACAGCTTCTATGGCATGGTTACCGACCTTACGAAAACGCCTGCAAACGTGATTTCTGACGGTTTCGGCGCATTCTTCCCGTATTTGGTACTCATGCTCGTGTTCGCCTTGGCAACGTTTTTGCCTATGGTTCTGCAGAACATCAAGAACGATTCCGCCCAGCGCAACCAGATGCTTATCATGGGTGGCGTTATGACGAT
>NZ_CDRRGL010000079.1:0-9267 GCF_977041755.1 Slackia sp. | reverse complement strand
TGATGCGGGGCGGGCGGTTCTGAATAAGCGTGAAGATGTGGCTCGCGCAGAAGAAGCTGCGCTTAACGCGGCTCAAAAGGGCTTGGTGGTTGCGGCGCAGGCGCAGGCTCAGGTAATCGCTTCTGAGAATGCCGAGGCCATCGGGCTTGATGCAATTGCCTACGTGGAGCTCGTGCCGTTCGATGCGCCCGATATATCGTGCGGCGCGGGGCATTCTGCGGCGCGTGCCGTCCAGGTCGCGCTTGACGAAAGCGCCTCTATTTCCGAAGGCGCGCAGGCGGCCGAAGAGGCGGCCGTGCAGGCAAATGACGCTTTGCGCGAAGGCTGGCTCGCCGATTGCGGAGCATACCCCGAGCCGTGCATGCGCGAGCGCGCCGAGTCGCTTGCGGGCATGGGCCTTGCCGAAAACCCCATGGCGAGCAGCGTGAACACCTGGTCGTATTCCATGGCGATCAAAAGGGCGCAAACGTATTACCGCTTGCGTGCGGAATTCGAGGCGCCTGGGGGTTCCAGCGTAGAGGAACGCGCACGAAGTGCTTTGCGGGCTCGTTTTTACGAATATGCCCAAAAAGAGGTAGACGCGGCTTATGAGGTCGAAATGCCTGATGGCACAATCAAAGTAAGCATCCCGATTCTGCCGCGCAATACCAACGAGATGAAAGAGACCGATTTATACACCGATTCGGTCTATCCCGTTTCAGGCGGTGCGCTGCATGCTTGGGAGGGGTGTCCGGCGGTAGCGGGAATCGAGGGGCTCGGCTCGATTTCCGCCCTCGATGCAGGGGCGTATTCAGCATGCGAAACGTGCGGCTTCGATGCGGCGTCTATGGGTTCGGTTGCTGCAGCGTCGACTTCTGTCGAAAACGGCTTTGAGCATCATTTTAGAAAAGTCGCTGAATCGGCGCGCGATTACGAGCGTGCGAAAAATGAAGCCGTGCGGGCGTCGGGCGAGGTTCGCGGTTCTGTGGGCGAAGTGCTCGATGCTATCGACGAGGCGATAAGGGAAGCTGCGGGCAACAGGGTGGAGGCGTATCCGCCAGGAAGATATGGTGCGCTTGCGGCGCTGGCGGGCGACTTGGGGAGCGAACAGGGCGGTTCGTTTTTTGCGGGGCCTGATCTGGGGCAGTTTGCGGCAATATCTGCCTCCATTCTTATTGAAGATGAAAACGAAGATGCGCTCGCTCATCTCCTCGATGGCGTGTCGGAAGACATAGGTCCGCCGCTTTCTGACGGGGGCGAAGTCGTGCTTGCTCTGTGGTCTGGTTTGCTTTCGGCATATGGCAAGGGTGCCGAAGGTATGTGCGATTGCGTATCTGGCGTGCTTGGTTCGCTTCCTTTGGTGAGTGCTGCTGGTTTGGGCGACTGGGCATCAGGCCAGCTGATGGAGCTTCTTAATGCTGCGGGCCTTGAACCCGCGAATACGGCTGCTGCAAAAAGCGTGACGTCGAATACGTTGCCCGTTGCCGAGCGCGGGACGGGACCTGTCGCCGAAGCGATATGCGCGCTGAAAGGGGGCGGCTCATGAAGCGGATGGTCGCAAGCGATAGTCCCTGTTCCTCGGACGGGCGTGGTTGGCGCACGTGCTTGGGCTCTTGGCGGGGAATATCGGGTTCGTGCTTGCGGGCGATGCGTATAGGAAGGCGCCGTTCGAGCGGGCAAATGACGGTCGAGTTCGCGGTTGTGTTCCCGGTTTTGCTCATGGTGGGGTTTATCTCGGTGAATGCGCTCGTTTTTCTTGGTGATTGCGCTGCATTCGACATTGTGGCGAGGGATGCCATTCGACTTCAGGCCGACGATGGCCAACATGAAGCGCAGGGCTGCGTGGAGATATGCGCGCGAATAGAGAAAGGTCTTTCCATGGAACACGAAGCCGTAAGCGTGACCAGCGAAAGAACGGCGGCGGGCCATATTCGCTATGTCGCAAGAACAGCGTTCTCCCCACCGTTCCTCAAAGGTGCGCAGGTGTTTGGTGTCGCGGTTCCTCCGCTTGAGCACGAAGTGGTGTTTGTGGTGAGCCCCTACCGAGCGGGGTGATCGCGTGAAAGCAGCAATCCTCTCGTCGTTTTCCAAGCGCTTTCGCGGGCTTTTGCCTGGGTCGCCTGCCCGCGATTCGTCGTTTGCGGTATTCGTGCCATGTCACGACATTCATACCTTCGGAATGGATGCTCCCATAGACGTGGCGTTTGCCGACCATATGGGAAGAGTGCTCGTGTCGAGGCGCGCGGTAGGTCCGCGCGAGCGCGTGCGTTGCGTTTCGGCGAAAGTGGCAATTGAGCGGCTCGCCTCGACCGAGCCGTGGTTTGAGGCGGGCGATAACGTGTTCGCCGATATAGAAAGGAAGATCTAGCATGAAGGAATGTCCCGTGTGCGGAGCGCGCTGCTTTGATGACATGGAGGTATGCTACGGGTGTTTGCATGACTTCTCGCGCGAAGATGCCTCTCCAATTGGGCAAGTGGTCTCTTCCTCGTGTGACCAGGAGATTGAGGAAGCAGTAATGCCCTCGGGCGATCGACGAAGTGTGGTGCCTCGTTTTGCGGAATTGCCCACGCAGGTTTCGGGGCGCGCGCGGCAATCAGGCGGAAGCGTTGCTCGGGCCGAGCAGGCACGTTCACCGCAAAGGCAGACTCACATCGTGGTGCCGTTGGAGGGAAGCGGCGAGCCGCCCGTGATCTCTCAGGGGTTTCGATTGGTCATAAGTTTGGAGGCAGTGCCTCAAGTGTGAAGGCCGTCTTCCCGTTCCGCGCATCCTCTTGTTTCGTTTTGATCGGGTCGTTTATTCCTGCCGTTTGATGCTGCCATGCCCATGTTTTTGATAGCCATTAGAAACTTTTATGAAAAAGATAGCCAAAGTTTTCATTTTTATTTCCTGTGGGAAACTTTCGTGATATGGTGAGTCGTCGTGATTACCTAAGGCTTACTTTTGGAGGCTCAACATGGACGGAGCAGTTATGGACTTGAGCGTTGAGGGTGCTGAAACTTCGCGCGGAGTATCAGCGCAGCAATTGCCTCTTACGTTTGTGTCGGCTGGCGAAACGGTCAAAGTCATTAAGGTTCGTGGCAAAAACGACCTCACCCACCATTTGGGAAACCTCGGTTTTGTTGAGGGAGCAGAGGTCAAGGTAATCGCGGGCGTTCAGGGCGATTTGGTTGTGCAGGTAAAGGGCGCTCAGGTGGCAATAAGCCGCCAGGCCGCAAACCATATCGTCACAACCGCTGCGCGCTAGTTTTTCGGTATCGTCCGGCGCGATTTTCGCGCCGGATTTAGCTTTGGGCGAGTTGTCGCCTGTGCGGATACATATAAGGCAAAAGCTATACGACCAAGAAGGAAGGAGCAGATATGGCTGAGGATCAGGCGAAAACGCTTCGCGATGTCAAGATTGGCGACACCGCGACCGTACGACGCCTTACGGGTGAGGGCGCGTTGAAGCGTCACATTATGGACATGGGCATCACCAAGGGCGTGGAAGTGTATGTGCGTAAAGTGGCACCGCTCGGCGACCCGATTGAGGTGACCGTTCGTGGCTACGAGCTGTCGCTGCGCAAGAGTGAGGCTGAGAGCATTCTCGTCAACTAACGCTGACGGGGCCATAGGCCCACGCGTCAGTTGGCGAGGATTAGGCGCAAAGGCGCCATTTTTTAGGAACGCGAGTTTGCGATAGCTAACAAATCGCTCGTCACCTGGGGATTCTTATAGAGTGAAATCCCAGGCTGACAGATTCGCAAACGACTGAAAGGCAGACAATGGGAATTCGCATTGCGCTTGCCGGCAACCCGAACTGCGGCAAGACGACGATGTTCAACGACCTGACAGGCGCCAACCAATATGTTGGTAACTGGCCGGGCGTTACCGTCGAGAAAAAAGAGGGTAAGTACACCAAGGACAAAGAGGTCATCATCACCGACCTTCCGGGCATCTATTCGCTCTCGCCTTATTCGCCCGAAGAAATCGTTGCGCGCGATTACCTGCTTGATGGCGGCCCCGACGCTGTTATCAATCTGGTTGACGCGACCAATCTTGAGCGCAACCTGTACCTCACGAGCCAAATCTTGAACCTGGGCGTGCCTGTGGTTTTGGCTCTGAACATGATGGACTTGGTCGAGAAAAACGGGGACAAGATCGATGTCGACGGCCTGTCCAAGCAGCTCGGCTGCCCGGTCGTTCCTACTTCGGCGCTTCGTGGCCGCGGCATGGAAGACGTGGTGAATGCCGCCATTGAGGCTGCGAGGGCAAAAAAGGCGCCCGAATCTCAGATGAAGTTCGATGCCGTCGTTGAGGAGGCTATCGCCAAAATCGAGGGTATTTTGGGCTCGAAGGTTTCTCCTTCCACCTCGCGCTGGTATGCCATCAAGCTTTTCGAGGGCGAGCAGAAAACCATCGACGACCTGAAGCTTTCGACAAGCGAGCTGAAGGCCATCGATGAAGTTCGCGATGCAATCGAGAACAAGCTCGATGACGACGCTGAATCGATTGTAACGAGTGAGCGATATAACGCCATTTCGCACGTTATCGACAAGACGGTGAAACGCTCCCGCACGGGCCTGACCACTTCTCAGAAGATCGACCGCGTGGTCACCAACCGTTGGCTGGGTCTGCCCATCTTCATCGCCATCATGTTCTTCGTGTACTGGCTTGCGGTCACGGTGGGCACGGGCCCTGTGACCGACTGGGCTAACGACGGCATCTCAGGCGATGGCTACCTCTATACCGGCCAGGCTGCCTACGAAGAGGCCGAGGGCGAATATGAAGATGCCCAGGGCGTTGTTGAGGCTTACGTCACCAATATCTACGGCATGGACGAGGTTCGCGACGTTCCGAGCGATGAAAGCCAGGAAGTGCTTGACGCGCTTGCCGTGGCCGAACCCGAGGACGATGCCGACGAAGACGCTGTCGCTGAATACGAAGATGCTCAAGCGACGGTGAAGGACTTCGAGGAAAAGGCCGAGGCTGAAAATGCCGTTGCCACCATCGAGGTCGAGGACGAGGACGGCGTGACCTCTGAAGAGGAAGTCGACTTCGACGCCTACAAGGATGCCGTTGAGGTCGCCGAGCCCGATCCGGCCGATTATGGCTTGTGGATTCCTGGCCTTGGCGCGATCATCGCCGATGCCATGGAATCGGCCGACGTTGCTCCGTGGTTGCAGTCGCTCGTTAACGACGGCATCGTCGCCGGCGTTGGCGCGGTTATCGGCTTCATCCCGCAGATGATCATTCTGTTCTTGCTGCTGGGCATTCTTGAGCTGTGCGGTTATATGTCGCGCGTCGCCTTCATCATGGACCGCGTGTTCCGCAAGTTCGGCCTTTCCGGCAAGTCGTTCATTCCTATGCTTATTGCGTCTGGCTGCGGTGTGCCTGCAGTTATGGCGACCAAGACCATCGAAAATGAGATGGATCGCCGCATGACCATCATGACCACCACCATGATTCCGTGCGGTGCGAAGATGCCGATTATCGCGCTCGTGTTCGGCGCGCTGGCAACGGGCAATTCCGATGATACCTGGTGGGTTGCTCCGTTCTTCTACTTCATGGGCGTTGTGGCGATTATCATCTCTGGCATCATGCTGAAGAAGACCAAACTTTTCGCCGGCGAGGCCACGCCGTTCGTTATGGAGCTGCCTGAATATCACATGCCTACCGTGAAGAGCGTGCTGCTTTCCATGTGGGAGCGCGTGAAGGGCTACATCATCAAGGCTGGTACGATTATCTTCCTGTCCACTATCGTTATTTGGTTCCTCATGAACTTTGGCGATGCGGGTGACGGCTTCGGCCTGCTTGACGCCGATGCGCCTGACTACATGGACTACAGCCTTATGGCCGGCCTTGGCAATTTGCTCGCTTGGATTTTCGCTCCTCTTGGATTCGACAATTGGCAGGCTGCGGCAACTACGATTACCGGCTTGGTTGCTAAGGAAAATGTCGTCGCTACCGTTGGCATCATCACCCAGCTTTCCAGCTATGGCGAGTCTGACCCCGCTCTGTGGCTTGGCTTCGGTCAGATGATTGGTGGCGGTGCTGCTGCGATCTCGGCTTTCTGCGCATTCAACCTTCTGTGCGCTCCGTGCTTTGCGGCCATGGGCACCATTCGTCAGCAGCAGGCCTCTGCGAAATGGTTCTGGATTACCATCGGCTATCTGTGCGGCTTCGCATGGTGCGTTGGCCTGATGATTTACCAGTTCGTGGGTCTCGCGACGGGCGAGATTGGCTTCAACTTCTGGACCATCATCGCTATAGCCGTTGCTGCGGCTATGTTGTTCCAGATTTTCCGTCCCATGCCCAAACACAAGGACGAGCAGACGAAATAATCTGCGAAACTGAACGTTTAGAGTTTCCAGCCTAGCTCAGGGTTATAGCGCCCCGCATTCGCGGGGCGCTATTTAATATGGGTAGAACATTGTCGATAGGCGATGCGGGCCAAGGGCCAAGTATGGGCGGTTTCGGGTGGATGCGCCCCGCATTTGCGGGATGTTTTCTTGCTAGCGTAAAGCAACAGGTCGAAAAGTGACAAAAGTTGCGAATCCGGGGGCGCGCAAGCCCGCATCTCGCTTGTAGATGGGCGAGTTTTGCTGCTTTTGGCGGTTTTAAAGCCTCATTTTCATGGGATGGGGCCCCTGACGCAAGTTTCGCTCGCCGGTTTGCGGGGTTGTTGCGCGCTTAGTGACCTATAAACGCCCCCAGATTCGCAACTTTTGTCACTTTTTAGCGATTTCATTTACGCTGGGCTCTCATGGGGCCTCGAAAATGTCAAATATGTGACCCTTGGGAAACATTTATTCAATTAAGAGCGCGTGTGTGGCAAAAAAGCGGTAAAGTACCTGATGAATGAAAGTATGGCGCGCATGCGCGCCCAATTGAAACGAGGCCGTTATGGTTATGAATATGGCAACAGCAGTTGTGCTGGCGATTTTGATCGTCTGTGTGTGTCTATCGGTTCGCCTAATGATGAAAAAAGGCATGTGCGGCGAAAAAGAGATGTGTGGCTCGTGCTCGGGGCACTGCGGTGGAGGCTGCTCGGCGACGGCGCGCATTGACAAGATGATCGCCGACGCTGACGCGGCGGTTGCTTCGGCGAAATAGCAAGGCGTCTTTCCGTTTAAAGCCATGCCTCCGTCTTTGGCGGTGTAGCGTTTTGCGAGCTGTGTGAGAAATTTGTCAATCGATATTGATATTGCGGCGCTTTTCCGTAGGGGCGGTTTGTTCTATCGAGGCAACAGCATCGGCAGGCGTGGCAGCAGCAACAGTGAGCATCGACGCCAGGTGGCGGTGGGCATCGGCGCCCGCGGGCGTTGGTGTCATGGAGTATCGTCGCAGACGGGCTTCGTGAGCCTCGCTATATGCTTTGAACGTTGTTCGCCGAGGCTCTCGCCTTATGACCTGAGTCCTTTCGGATAAAACTACGGTATGTGTGGTATTGTACTCTGGAGGAAGGTAACGCGCGCTTGCGCTATTCAAGGAGGCATGTATGTCGGAATCCCAAATGGGTACCATGCTCGAATCCCGCGATAGGGAGCCTCTGAGCCATTCGCTCGAGGATTACCTGGAAGCAATTGTCGATCTTGCAGGCGGCCCCAACGAACCTATTCGTGCGGTTGATGTTGCGACAAAGCTTAACGTTTCGAAAGCGTCGGTTTCGAAAGCGGTGACGAACTTAAAAGAAAAAGGCTACGCTGTTCAGCCTTATTACGGTGACATCACGCTTACTGAAGAGGGCTACGAATACGGTTCCACGATTTGGCGTCGCCACAATTTGTTGTTCCGCTTCATGACTGAGGCAATTGGCATCGACTCTGAAACTGCCAATTATGAGGCCTGCCAAATTGAACACGGTATTTCCGCTGAATCGTTCAAGAAGTGGGAAGAGTATTTGACCAAACAGGGCATAACTCTTGAGTTGTAAAACGCCATTCCCTTGTTTTCTTTATGCCCTGCGCGTTGGCGCGGGGCATATTTTTTTACCGATAGATTAAAGTTGAATCGCTTACCAGAAGGGGGACGATTATGCACGTTGAACTGTTGTACCACACGCCCGATCCCGAGCGCGCCATCGCGACGGCCGCCCGTTTGTGCTATGCGCCCGTTGGTGCGGCTGAGCTCATGGAGACGATGTCGGAAGAGCGTATGCGCAGCGTGCTTTCCACCATCATGGCCAGCGGACACTTCTCGACGCTTGAGCACGTGAGCTATACGTTTGCCATCGATGGCGTTTCGCGCGCGCTTACTCACCAACTGGTTCGTCACCGTCTGGCGAGCTTTAATCAGCAGTCGCAGCGTTACGTGAAATTCAAAGAGGGCGTTTCGGTGGTAAAGCCCGAAAGCGTACGTGCCAACGAGGAAGCGAATGCTGTTTTCGACGAGGCCATTGAAGCGGCCACGTCGGCCTATAAAAAGCTGCTCGATGCTGGCGTGCCTGCCGAAGACGCTCGTTATCTGCTGCCGAATGCTGCCGAAAGCAAAATCGTGGTTACCATGAACGTGCGCGAGCTGCTGCATTTCTTCAGCTTGCGTTGCTGCAACCGTGCGCAGTGGGAGATTCGCGAGCTGGCGCATCGTATGCTGGAACTCGCGCGCCCCACGGCTCCGTTCGTTTTCGCCGACGCGGGAGCGCCGTGCGTGCGCGGTGCATGCCCCGAAGGCAAAATGACCTGCGGAAACCCGTACCCCAAGGCAGTACGCGAATAGTGCGGCGTTTTGATGCGAAATAGGGCAAAGGACCGTTCCTTTGCCCTATTTTTGTTCGCGGCTGGTCGTAAAATTATGCCCTACGATGAGGTGGGCGATTTGGGCGATCCGGATGAGCCGGAGGAGTCGCCGTTCGCCTGCACCATGAGTCAAGAAGAAAGCTCCAAGCGTGTCTAACGAAACTGAATGCATGCCGAAAGAACATGAAGCCGACCAGGAAATGCTCGGCGCGGCCGCGAAAAACGAAAGCGGTCAGGCCTCCCGCGAGCGCAGCGCCGTGAAGCGCGCGTTTGCTGAAGACGGTGCGAACAAAACGCACGTGGGCGGCCAGGCGCTTATCGAGGGCGTCATGATGCGCGGCCGGTTCAATTGGGCGGCTGCCGTGCGCGAGCCGTCGGGCAATATCTATATTGAAGAGCATGACTTGGCCAGCGGCAAGGCGAAGAACAAATGGCTGTATTGGCCCATCGTGCGTGGCTGCCGCGCGTTTGTGGAAAGCTTGATTTTGGGCTATAAGGCGCTCGAAATTGCCGCGATGCATGCGTATGGCGACGAGGAGGAATTCCCGGAGAAAGCTGAAGAGGCGAATGCG
>NZ_CDRRGL010000078.1:0-9272 GCF_977041755.1 Slackia sp. | reverse complement strand
CGCGCACTTTGCCCTCTTTGGAGAGCTTCACGATGCGCTCGATGATGACGTCGGTTTTGGTGGTGTACGGAATCTCGTACACCTCGATGATGCGCTCATCGGACAGATAGCGCCAGCGCGAGCGAATTTGGAAGCTGCCGAGGCCCGTGTTGAAGATGCGCTCCATTTCCTCGCGGCGGTAGATGATTTCGCCGCCGGTGGAGAAATCGGGCGCGGGCATGTATTCAAGCAGGTCGCACTCGGGGTCGCTTAAGAAGTGCATGGTTGCCGTGCACACTTCGTTCAGGTTGAAGCCGCAAATATCGGAAGCCATGGCAACGCCAATGCCCTTGTTCGCCGACACGAGGATGTTGGGGAACGTGGTGGGCAGAAGGCGCGGCTCCTTCATGGCGCCGTCGTAGCTGTCCACGAAGTCGACTGGGTCTTTATCGATGTCTTTGAAAATCTCGGCGCAGATCGGCGAGAGCTTGGCTTCGGTGTAACGCGAGGCCGCATAGCTCAGGTCGCCGGAATAGTATTTGCCGAAGTTGCCCTTCGATTCGACGAACGGCGCGAGCAGCGCCTCGTTGCCCGTGGCAAGGCGCACCATGGTCTCGTAGATGGCGGAATCGCCGTGCGGGTTGAGCTTCATGGTTTGGCCGACGATGTTCGCGCTCTTCTGGCGCGCGCCGTTCAGCAGGCCCATTTTGTACATGGTATAGAGCAGCTTGCGGTGCGACGGCTTGAAACCGTCGATCTCCGGGAACGCGCGCGACACGTTCGTGCTCATGGCGTAGGGCATGTAGTTCTGTTCGAGCGTTTGCGTGATGGGCTGCTCCATGACCTCGGAATGCAGGCCGATCACGTTGGGATTGTCAACGTGCTTTTTCTTCGATTCGGTTTTGGTCTTCTTCTTTATTGCCACGGTTTCCCCTTGGTGCGTGTGTCGGGCTCATCTATCGAGCCGCGTGGGCGGCTCGAGCGGTTATATGGCGTTACTGCAGGTCGAGCTGGTCGAGGTATTCCTTGCCGTGCTCCGCGATGTGGCGCTTGCGGCCCTCGTCATCGTTGCCGAGCAGCAGGTTGAACATGTTCTCCATGGTGGCGACGTCTTCGGGCTCGACCTTGATCAGGCGACGCGTTTCGGGGTTCATGGTGGTGAGCCACATCATGTCGGGGTCGTTCTCACCAAGACCTTTCGAGCGGTTGATTGAGCACTTCTGGTCGCCGATTTCCTTCAAGATGTTGTTCTTCTCGAGGTCGGTGTAGGCGAAGTACGTCTTTTCCTTGCAGTTGATTTCGTACAGCGGCGATTCGGCGATGTAGACGTAGCCCTCGTCGATGAGCGTGGGCACAAGGCGGTAGAGCATGGTGAGGATGAGCGTGCGAATATGGTAGCCGTCAACGTCGGCGTCGGTGCAGATGATGACCTTGCTCCAGTTGAGGTTGTCCAGATCGAAGGTGCCCAGGTTCTTCATGCGCTTGTCTTTGACTTCGACGCCGCAACCAAGAACGCGCAGCAAGTCCATGATGATGTCGGACTTGAAAATGCGCGGGTAGTCTTCTTTCAGGCAGTTGAGAATCTTGCCTCGAACAGGCATGACGCCTTGGAACTCGGCATCGCGCGACGTGCGAATGGCGCCCGCCGCCGAGTCGCCCTCGACGATGTAGACTTCGCGGCGGCCTTTGTCTTTCGAGCGGCAGTCGATGAACTTCTGCACGCGGTTGGCCATGTCGGTTTTCTGCTGCAGGTTGGTTTTGATGCTCTGGCGCGTTTTCTCGGCGTTTTCTCGCGAACGCTTGTTGATGAGCACCTGCTCGACGATTTTGCCGGCGGCTTCCTTATTCTCGATGAGGTACGTGGTGAGACGTTCCTTGAAAAACGCCGTCATAGCCTGCTGGATGAAGCGGTTGTTGATGGCCTTTTTCGTTTGGTTCTCGTAGGACGTTTGCGTCGAGAAACAGTTGGTCACGAGCACGAGGCAGTCTTGCACGTCTTGCCATTTGATGGCGGTCTCGTTTTTGGTGTATTTGTCCTGCGACTTGATGTATGCGTCAAGAGCGCTGGTCAGGGCGCTGCGCGCAGCCTTCTCGGGCGAACCGCCGTTTTCGAGCCACGACGAATTGTGGTAGTACTCCTGCATTTGGAAGGTGCGCGAGAAGCACAGGCAGGCGGTGATTTTGACGTTGTAATCGGGCAGGTCGTCGCGGTCGCGGCCACGACGGTCGGCCTGGATGAAGAACGGCTCGGTCAAATAATCGGCGCCGACCTTTTCCAGCACGTAGTCTTCGATGCCCTTGGGATAGCAGAAATCTTCCTCGGTGAAGCCTTCGGGGCCTTCGAGGCGCAGGCGGAAGGTGACGTTGGCGTTGACGACCGCCTGGCGGCGCATGGTTTCGCGATACCAGTCGGCAGGAATGTCGATAGACGTGAAAACCTCGAGGTCGGGGCGCCATTTGATGGTGGTGCCGGTGCGGTTTTCGTCGGAAGGCTCAACTTGCAGTGCCTTCTTTTTGGCGCCAACGACTTTGCCCTTCTTGAAATGCAGGGAGTATTTGTTGCCGTCGCGCCAAACGTTGACGTCCATATATTCGGAGGCGTACTGCGTGGCGCACGAGCCCAGGCCGTTGGTGCCCAGCGAGAAGTCGTAGTCGCCGCCTTGGTTGTTGTTGTATTTGCCGCCCGCGTACAGCTCGCAGAAGACGAGCTCCCAGTTGAAGCGCTTTTCGGTGGGGTTCCAGTCGAGCGGGCAGCCGCGGCCGTTGTCTTCGACCTGAATGGAGCCGTCGGCGAAAGCGGTAAGCGTGATGAGGTCGCCATAGCCTTGGCGGGCTTCGTCGACCGAGTTGGACAGAATCTCGAAGGCGGCGTGCGCGCAGCCGTCCAAGCCATCGGAGCCGAAAATAACGGCGGGGCGCAGGCGTACGCGCTCCTCGTCTTTCAGCTGGCGAATGCTGTCGTTGCCGTAATTGGCCGTGGTGTTTGCCATTCTCGCTCTTTCGATGGTAGTGTTCCTCGCGCGGCTCGCTGCCCTCGCAGGCGCCGCCGCGTTTTCCGCCCGGGCCTTGCCGCTTCGCAAGCGCGGCGTTGGTGGCGGGTTGCTGCTAGGCCAGGCATTGCTGGCCGGGTTGTTCAAACGCTGACTTTACCACATGCCGCGCGCGTGCCGAGACGATGACACAGCAAAAACATCGGACGTATGTTCGATAAGTGCGAGAGTTTCGGCTACCATGCGGCGCGTTGGTGAATAAGCGCCTCGATGAAGGCGATATCGCGTTCGGCATCGTAGGTATAGACGAGGTCGAAAGGATTTACCGCGAGCTTGCGTACGCCTGCGCCGAACTCGGAGCGAATCGATTCGGGCACCGCTTTCGGGCCGATGTCGCCGGCGGCCTCGATTGCGTCGAGGATGTCGAAGATTTTTCTTTCGATTTTTGCGGACGTTACGCCTGCGAGGTCGCTCGCGAATCGATCGGAATAGAGCAACTTAGTCATGTTGCGCGCGTTTCCGCTCGACTGCGGCAAGGAGGTCGGCTCTTGATGAATAGAATCGCCCTTGCGCGAAATCTTCCCGCGATTCTCTCAACGCCTCGGCCATGCGCGCTTCGTAAAGCGCGTTTTCGACGGCGCTGTCGATTTGCTTTTGAAGTACGTTTTCGGACATGAAGACGTACTTTCCTCGACCGTTCTCGGTAATGTAGACAATTTGCGTGTCGGCGAGTTGCTTGATTTCCCGTTGTTGATTCTTTAACGCGGTTGAAGGGTAAATCGGCGGCATGACACGTCTTCCTTCCCTTGATTCGGTCCGTAATAACGGTTTATATTATGGACGATTGTAGCACGGAAAGGACTTTTTGCCGCTATTTCGGAACGAGACGGGTGTTATTCCTGGGCGTGCTTCCCATTGCCGTTGCCGCTCCCGTTCCCGTGGCCGTGACCCTTAGCGCTGTTGTCGCCGTGGGCGCCTGCGCCCTGCCCATTGCCCATGCCGGCGTGTTCGCCCTCCCCTTCGTTTTCGTCAATTCCGTTTTCCGCGAGCATATTGCGTAGATCTCGCATGCTCATGGAGTCGCATTCTTCGGCTGAAATGTCTACTCCAATTTCTTGAAGTGCCTGGTAGGCGCGGTATTTCGCAACGCCCATACCTGAATTGTGGGCGGCTTGGCGCTCCTCGGCGTTCGTGCGGTCGCAGTGCGCCTCGCCGTTGCAGCCGAAGCAATCGTTGCTTTGCGCGGCGAGCGCGGCGTAGCGATTCTCGTTGTCGCAATCGATGGACACCTCCACGACGGCGCCCTCGCCGGCGATGGCTCGCATGGCGCCGTCAAGCTCGCGCGCGGCGTCGTCGAAGGCGCGCCACATGCAGGGGGCCTCGTCAAGCGCCCGCTGGCCGTCATCGTTGAGCGCGCATGTTCCCACCACGATGTCGAAACGGTTCAGCGTCAGCTCGACCGACGGGTTCACGTCGATCCCCACGTATGCCACGGGTCGCAGGAAATCGGCTACGCCGCCTATGAGGCACGCGGCAAGCGCCACGCACGCCGCAATCGCGGCGATGCGTCCGCCTTTGGCGAAACGCAGGGCTTTGCGGCGCTTCTGAGGAGTGGCGCTCCCCTGCCCTTTCGACGCTTTGATTGTGTGGCAGTTTGCTTGCGATGCCGAGGGTTTGACGGCAACCTTGCCTTCGTGACCTGCGAGTTTGTTTGGGTGACGGGTTTCCCGAGCAGTCAAAAGCTCCTCGGTGCGCCCGCTTTCCCGCTGCTCGCGTTTTGCTTCGATGCTCGCGAGCGTGCGTGCGGCGATGTCGTTCGGAAGGTGGATGGCTTCAAACGCTTCTTTGACCTGGTGTTCTTCATTATTTGCCATTAGCTGAGCACCTCCCGCAGCCGCTTGCGCCCGCGCGATATCCATGAATAGACGGTATTTTCGGGCATGTTGGTCATTTCGGAAATTTCGGAAGCCGTGTAGCCCTCGACGAGCGACAGATAGACCTGCGTTTTCGGCGGATCGCTGAGCGCGTCCATGGCTTCAAGTATGCGTTTAACGCCGATTTCGGTTTGGGTCGAGTCGTCTTGAATGCCGAGCAGATGGTCGTTGTACGCCTCGAGACGGCTTTCGAGCGAGACGTTTTTCGCGCGGGCCGCCTTCAGGGCGTCTTTGCATTCGTTGATCGCGACGCGCAAAAGCCAGGCCTTTTCGTGCTCGGTGTTTGAAAAGGCCTGTTCATGCATGGCGTATTTCAGGAACGTGTTCTGCAGCACGTCTTCGGCATCGTGCGCGGGCATGTATGCGACGCACGCGCGCCACACGGCATCGCCGTGCTCGCTCATGGCGCGTGATATGTCTTCAGAAGGTCTCATACTTTTGTGCGTGCGTTCCTCGAGTTGATGCCATTTAGCGGTTGGGGCAATTTTGGGCGCGCTGGTGGCCGTCGACGAAGCCGTTGCAGGCGCCGTGGCCGTGGCCCTGAGCGTAGCCGCATCCGCTGCCGTTGGCGCAGGCTCCGTAGCTATTGCCGCTGCCGTATCCATAAGCGCTGCCATTTTGGGTGCCAGAACCGTTACCCAATCCATTGCCGTTCCCGTAGCCTAAGCCGTTACCTGGGCAAAGGCCGTTTTCGTAATTATCGCAGATACCGTTGTCATTTTCGTCGATGAAGGCCGCGCCATCGCCGCTCAGGCAACGTTGCGCGCAGAGCTTCCCTTCGATTGCGGAGCGCATGCATGCCATGCTGTTGCATAGCGAATGAGCGTTGTCGGCGGCGCTGGCGTTGGTGTTGACGCTTGCGCAGCGGGGCCCATTTTCGGTACAGAGGGGCTTCGCGAACGCCTCCTCTGGGTGCATGGCGAGCGCTGCGATTCCTGCAACAAGAATCAGGGTTGCGAAAAGCGCTCCTGCCGTATAGGTCGTGCGGGTTTTGAGGTTTTGAGAAGCGGTGTATGTCATGGCGTCCTCCTGTCGTTTCGGGCTTTCAATAAAGAAACGATTCAGGTGGAGGAATCCTTGCAAGGTTTTTAAAAACTGTACTAGAATAATAATATTAATCAACATGAATAATACTAGGAGTCTCATATAAGCAGCCAAGCTTGTGTGCCGTCTGAGCAGTTTAAGAAAAAGTGGAGGCAGCAATGAATCTTACATTCAAAGGTTTTCTCCGCGGATATTGTCGAGAATTGACGGGGCAGCAAACGGATAACCTTCGCAAACTGTGCAAGGCCGTTGTTTGCGATCAGCCTGCAGCGGCGGAAGCGTTAATGGTTTTTGCGGCGCTTCAAGGAAAGGCAGAATATCTCGTATCGTTCACGATGGGCACTTGGCTGCATCCGGATTACACGAGGGTCTCTCTGTCGCTGGCCTTGTGCGACAACGTTGAGGCCTGGCTGCAATCCGACGATGCCCCCGAGCGCTATAAGAAGGTTTGGAATGCTTACCAAGCGAAAAAGAATGAGCCAGCTCGCACTCGAAGGATTAACACATTAATGCGAGACAAAATATGCGAAACAATGCGGCAAAAGGGCCTAACTACATATCGCATATGCAAAGACCTCGATTTAAACCTTGGAAACGTGTACGCCTACCTTGGAAAAGGAGACGTATCGAAAGTGAGTTGCGACACTGCGCGCAGGATAATGGAATATTCCGCTTCGTTTTAATTGGGGAATACGAAGGGGCAGGATAAGGGGCATAGGGGCGCATAAATGCCGTTAAGGCACGAGCTTCTGGCGCTCGTGTGGGCTGATCACTTCCAGACGATCGACCCATTCCATCGGGAAGTAGTGCAGGTCGCATCAATACAACAGGGGCCCAGATGACCTGGGCCCCTGCATGGCGCGTGGGAGGGATTGCGCCTGAGAGAAGATTATTTCTTTGCCGCGTTGGCTGCTGCCGTGTTCACGTCAACTTCGACGTCGCGTTGCTCCATGGCAGAGTCGTCCGGCTCCTTGTTGAGCTTCGGGTCCACCGTGATAACGAAGTTCGGCTTCGTCCCCGAGTTCTCGTCGGAAACGATATTGGCCTGGTGATTCTTTTGCAGGTCCTCCATCTCCCCAACGGCGATGTTTGCTCCGGGGCAAGCAGCGACGCATGCAGGCAGCTCGCCGCGCTGTTGACGGTCATAGCACATGTCGCACTTGTAGGTCTTGCTCTCCTCTTCGTCGTAGCACGGAGCGTTGTAGGGGCAAGCCTCGATGCACATTTTGCAGCCGATGCACTTGTCGTGATCTTGTTTGACGATTCCATTGTCGAGCTTGGTGTAAGCCTCAACGGGGCACGCCTTTACGCATGCAGGGTCCTCGCAGTGGTTGCACGACATCGAGAGGAAGGAAACGTTGACGGGGCTATCTTGGCGAATGCACGATACCTTGCGGAGCAAGACGCCTTCGTTCAGCTGTTTCTCGCTCTTGCACGCAATGGAGCACGTTTTGCAGCCGTAGCAGTTCTTGTTGTTCATCCAGAAACCGAGAGCCATGACTACGCCTCCTTCTTAACTTCGATAAGGGTCTGGTTGCAGCAATGGGTACCGCCAAGGGTCTTCCATTTGTCATTCGTTACATAGCTGCTTGAGCCGCCCTGCTGCTCCCACCAGCCATTCTGAAGGCCGACAACGCCCTGCTTGATGCGCTCGCCAACCTCTGCGATGCCATGGTGTTCGCCGCGATCGTTGAATACGACAACCTTATCTCCGTCTTTGATGCCACGTGCTTCGGCGTCTGCGGTGTTAATGAGAATAACCGGCGCCTGATCGCAGACCTCGTTCATCCATTCAAGATTGTTGAAGGTGGAGTGCACACTGCGATAGGTTTTGCGCTGTACGCTAAAGAGCGGGTACTTCTGGGCGAGTTCATCCCCATTGCGCGCGTCTTCTTCGGCGCGAGCGTAGGTTGCAATGGGATTGAATCCATCCTTCTTCCAGGCCGCAACCCAGAATTCAGCTTTCTTGGACTTGGTCTTGAATTCGCCGTCCTTGAACGGGATGTAATTGTCGTCGACCACGCATACGGCATGCTTTTCTTTAAGCTCGTCGAGCGTAACGCCAGTGGGTTCGAGAACGTTTGAAATCATTTCGTCCATGGGCTTGCTGAAAGCATCGCCGAATCCGAAGCGCGTAGCAAGTTCGGAGAAGATTTCGAAGTCGCTCTTCGATTCGCCAGGTCCGTCAACGGCTTTTTCGCACAGCTGAATCCAATGGCTGCGATGGTTGGCCAAGACGCCCTCAGTCTCGAACACTCCTGTTACAGGAAGAACGAGGTCGGAGTAGAGGCCGGTAGAAGTGAGGTATTGATCGGCGGTAATGACGAACGGAATCTTTTCCAGAGCCTTCTTCACCATATTGGTGTTCGGCCACTGCGTCATCGGGTTGCCCGTCATGGAGTACAGAACGTTCACCTTGAGCGGATTTTCGCTCAGAATGGCCTCGCCAAACTTGAAACGCGGAATGCTCGGCGCGGGATCTTCGACCTTCGGAACCTCGATGGGGGATCCGGTCTTGACCTCGTTAACGCCACCTGCGTCGCTGATGCCGTCGCCTTCGTGGCCAACGTGGCCGCACAGGGCTGCAAGGTACAGCTGAGTGCCGACGGCGTTCGTGCCGTTTTCCGTGCGCATGAAGCCGCCCATGTTTTGAATGATCATTGCTTTATCGGCCTGTGCATATTCGCGGGCGATGCGTTCAATGTCGGCTGCGGGAACGCCGCATTCTGCTTCGGCAGCAGCGGAATCCCATTTCTCCGCTTCGGCGTAAATGAGCTCAAATTCGGTGTTATATGCATCGGCGGCAGAAGTTCCGTCGAGCTTCAGCGCTGCTTCGATGCCCTCTTTGTCGTGGCGCACGATTTCGTTGCTCTTGGTATCGAAAACAACGAAAGAAGTCGGGTCATCTTTGTCTTGCAAGACAGGTTCGCCGGTCGCCTTATCGACGAGACATGGCGCGCAGGTGTGGGCGAGGGTGAATTCCTTGTCAAACAGGTCTTCGTCGATGACGATTTTAATCATCGCAAGGGCGAGCGCGGCATCGGTGCCGGGCCAAGGTTGAATCCATTCGGACGCTTTGGCGGCAGATTCAGTGCAAATGGGGTCAATTACGACGAACTTGCCGCCGTTTTCCATCATCTTCTCGAAGCGCTGGAAATAGCCCTGTTTGGAGATAGCGGGATTGTTGCCCCAGGCGATAACGTAATTGCTCTTCTCGATTTGGTTGCGCGTGTCAAGGAAGCGCTGTCCGTAAATAGGCACTTCGGCGGCGCTGGTTCCAGCGCAGCACAGCGAGCCAACGGTCGTCGAGGCTCCGCCCAGGTGA
>NZ_CDRRGL010000077.1:0-9369 GCF_977041755.1 Slackia sp. | reverse complement strand
CCGAATCGATGGTGTAGTCAAAGCCGTCGAGGTACGACTTCACGAGCGTCTTGCTGTCGATGCCCATCGACTCGAGCATGGCGAATTCGCTGCCGGCCTCGGAGAGAATTTCGTCCAAGGTGGCGTCGTCGAGGTTCTTGATGGGGTCGAGTTCGCTTGCGATGCCTTCTTTGATGACTTCCTCGTCAGTGGGCCCGCTTGAGCAGGCAACGAGGCCCAGGCAAGCGGCCATTGCGCACGCAATAAGCGTCGCGAGTGCGCCAGTCTTCAATTTTTTCATAATTCCCTCCATGATTTAGGGCGCTGAAATGCGCCTTTCCCGTTAGGGGAAATGGTATCAAGGAAGTACATATTTTGGGAGGTCGTGAGGGCGTTTCGCGGATAATCGGCTCTTGTGGGGGGCAAGCGGTGCGCAGAATGCTTTGTTGTATGCGCTGGTCTGTCGCACGCCTTCGCGGTTTTGGCTCGAGCGCCGCGATGTTTTGCGGTGGATGCGGTGCGTCGGCATGCTCCGTAGGGGGGGAGCGCCGCGAGAGCGACTGGAAAGGGGCCAAGCGCCCGGGCACTCCGAATTTGCGTGGAGGAATGCGGCGGGCACTTGGCATGCAATAAACCGTATCACTGTTTTTCGAAAATCTGTTGCGCAACAATTTTGCAATATCAGAACACAACTTTCATTAGCTGGCAGCAAATGTTTTTGAATGCGGAAACCCTTAGCATGATTCCTGGTTTTGTTCTCGAAATAAACCATGCATTTTAATGGGAAGGAATCAGAAATGGAAAACACGCAGTACCAGCCCCAGGCTCCGCAGCCGGCGCCCGAAACCGCAATGCCGAAGACGGCGATGGGCATTACGTCTCTTGCGCTCGGTGTTATCGCGATTGTCTCGTCGTGGATGCCTATCGTGAATAACCTTTCTGCGCTGCTTGCGTTGCTGGGCGGTATTTTCGGAGTGGTTGGCGTTATCGCCGTCATCCGTGGCAAGAAATCGGGCAAGGTCTTGGCCATTGTCGGGCTTGTTCTGAATGTGGTTGCGCTTGTCGTGGTTTTGGCGACGCAGAGCATGTATTCGGCGGCGATTGACGACGCAACGAACGGTTCTGCCGCGACGAGCGCGAGTGCGTCAAGTGGAGCTCCGTCTGCAAGCGAAACAAGCTCGGCGGCGTCCGATGTTTCGGTGGCGGAATCGAGCCAGCAGGCGGCCCCGCAACAGCCCGCCGAAGCTGAGGTTCCTCGGGAATATAAATCTGCCTTGGCGAAGGCGAAGAGCTATTCCGACACGATGCATATGTCGAAGCAGGGCATCTATGATCAACTGACGAGCGAATACGGCGAGCAGTTCTCTGCCGAGGCGGCGCAATATGCGATTGACAACGTGGTTGCCGACTGGAACGCAAATGCTCTTGAAAAGGCGAAGTCGTACGAGGAAATGATGAACATGTCGCCGGCCGCGATTCATGACCAGCTCACTTCCGAATACGGCGAGAAATTCACCGAAGAAGAAGCCGACTACGCAATCGCGAACATGTAGTCGGACGCATTTACGCAGGGTACAATTGTGGGCAATTTTGCATTTACCTACGGGGAGCCAGCGCGCGAATGGCTGAACGATGAACCGGCCGCACGCGCGCAGGCCCGCGCCCGTCGACGGAAACGAAGGAAATATCGCGTGAAGGAACCGCTTACCGAAGAGCTGCTGTGCGAATTGCTCGAAAGTCCCAGCCCGGAACAGTTTACGAGCACGCATAATTTGCAGGCACCGACATTGTCCGAATATCTGCAATGGCTGCTCGCCAATCACGGTTTGGTTCGTTCGAAAGTGATTCGCGAAGCTGGCCTTAACGAAACGTTCGGTTGGCAGATTTTCAAGGGTGAGCGTGGATGCGGACGAGATAAGGCGCTCGCGCTCGCGTTCGCCATGAATCTCGATTTGCGCGAGACGAATCGCTTGTTGCAGGCGGCGGGGCAAAGTGCCCTCTACTGCAAAGATCGACGCGATGCGATTATCATTTTCTGCATAGAAAAGGGCCTCACGCTGCGGCGCACCGATGAGGAATTGTACCGTTTCGGCGAGCAGACCATTTGCCAATAGCGGCGCACTCGCGATGCCGCCGATGCGGCAGGCGATATTGTCTGTTAGTATTGCCGCATGGCTTTTCTGTCTCACAACACATGCGAAAGCGAATTGATCGAGAGCCCGCGCCGCGCGTCGGGCTCTTGTGGCGTATGCCGTGGTTTCGCAATTGCTGCCCGTGGGTGCGCCGCTGGCGGCGATGATACCGCTTGCGGCGAAAGGGGATGTGCCGCGAGCGATGAATGCGATGAAATCTCCCATGAGCTGGCTGCCCAGCTTGAGGCGATGCGCCGCCAAGACTGCTATGTCGTCGACGAGGTCCTGAAGGAATCTTCGACCGAAATTACCGAGCGCGTGCATTTCGAGGGCGTGAATGGCGCCTCGCAAGGCCCTTTCGTTCGAAAGCGCATTGAACGCTCATCGGGCCTCGGAGGTGCGTATGAGCGTATTTTCGCTGCTCAGCAGGCAGGGAGGCGTTTCCGATACATTCCTCGCATATACGATTGCGCGATTATCGGTGACGAAATCGTGGTTGTCATGGAGTACGTGTTCGGCGAAACGCTCGAGGATGTCGTTCGCCGATGCGCGCCTTCGATGGCGTTGGCGGCCGATGTGTTTCCTCGTGTGTGCGATGCGGTGTGCGAGCTGCATGAACGATTTGACCCGCCCATCGTGCATCGCGATTTGAAGCCAGGAAACATCATGCTGTCGAGTGAATCTCTGACGATTATCGACTTCGGGATATCGCGCACGTGCATGCAGGGAGCGCAAACCGACACGACGCATTTCGGCACGCGCGCCTATGCGCCGCCCGAGCAATTCGGTTTTGCCCAAACGACGGTGCGATCCGATGTGTATGCCCTTGGGCTGCTTCTCTATTTTTGCCTGGTCGGCAACGTGCCCGATGCCACGTTGCGCGAACGTAATTTCAAGATAGACGGCGTCCCTGAGGCGATGAGGCGTGTGATTGCGAAAGCGGCGGCATTCGATCCGAAGAATCGCTACAAGGGCGTTCGCGAGTTGAAAGCCGCATTCAAGCTCGCTTTGCATGAAGCGAGCTTCATGCAAACGGGCTGCATGAGCGCAAACGGCAGCTGGGACGACCGAGCGGGACGGAACTTCGGACCGCAAGGCGGCTGCGCATCGGCCGAAATGGCGACAGGGGTGAGCGCATCTGCTTCGGGATATGCGACCGGGGTCGCTTGTGGTTCCGATGCGCCTGGCACCAACTGGGCGCCAGAAATGCACGGGCATTCAAAAAGAACGCCATCGCAGTTCATTCCGCAAGGGTTGGGCGTCGCGTGGAACGTGGTGCTCACAATCGTGTATCTCTTTTTCATGGCGATAGCCTTTACGAGCCCGTTCAACCCGGGTGTTGAGGGAATCGAAGGGCTGCCGATGTGGTTCGTCCTTCTTGAATACTGGTTCATGCTGGGCACCATGTTCACAGCGACCGCCTATACGCTTCTTGATCGCCGCAGATTGCAAGTGCGGTTCCCTGTGATGGCGCGGTTGAACTGGTGGCAAACGATTCTCGCGGCTGTGGTGGCCTCGCTTGTTGCCATCGTGGTTACCATGCTTGTTGGATGGCAATATACGCAGCCGATTGCGGCGTAGGCTGCCCAGTGCGCGCCGTCGTCCACCTTCGTGGTTCTGTATCGATTTGCGATGGCTGGTATATTGCGTCGAAATAACGAAGCCAATCGGGTATAGTGAGCGGCATGCATCTTTCAATACAAAGAGAGGACGTGCTCCCATGAGCAACGAAGGCAAAAAGGTCAAGGCCCACTACCGCGGCACGCTCGACGACGGCACGCAGTTCGACTGCAGCTACGATCGCAACGAACCCATCGAGTTCACCTGCATGGCCGGTCAGATGATTCCCGGCTTCGATGCTGCCGTGAAGGATATGGCCGTTGGCGAGAAGAAAACGGTGAAAATCCCCGCTGCCGATGCCTATGGCGAATATAACCCGCAGGCCGTTCAGGAAGTTCCTGTTTCGCAGGTCCCCAACGCCGATCAGCTGCCCGTTGGCCAGACGGTGTACTTCCAAGGCCCCATGGGCCCCTTCCCGGCGAAGGTCGTTTCGGTCGACAGCGAGAAGTGCGTGTTCGATATGAACCACGAGCTCGCCGGCAAAGACCTCACGTTCGAGATTGAGCTTGTCGAGGTCGCCGAATAGCGAACATTTACGTTTGGAAATGCTTGAAAGGGTCGCCATGGGCGACCCTTTTTGCGGCGTTGTTTCTTTTTCACTGCTTTTCAGCGTCTTCTTCTGTACGACGTGGTATTATCGGCCCGTTCTCAGAAATCTATCCCATTTTCCATAGAACTCAATTCTCGCGTGCCTTTCCGCGCAATCAATCGTGTATAGGCCCCTGCCAAAAGGTTCGGGCATTCCTGCATATAAAGGAGGAAAAGTGAAGTTCTTTCTCGACACCGCCGATCTCGACGAGATCAAAGAAGCTGCGAGCTGGGGCGCCCTCGCTGGCGTAACCACCAATCCTACGCTGTACTCGCGCATCGGTGGCAAGCTTGACGACTTCCACAACCACATCGCGCGCATCTGCGAAATCGTCGACGGCCCCGTGAGCGCCGAGAGCGTTGCCATGACGCGCGACGAAATCGTGCGCGACGGCCGCGAGCTGGCCGCCATCGCTCCCAACGTCGTGGTGAAGATCCCCACGATGGTCGAGGGCCTGGCCGCATGCCGCACGCTCGCCGACGAGGGCATTCGCGTGAACATGACGCTGTGCTTCACCGTTCCTCAGGCTATTTTGGCTGCCCGCGCTGGCGCTCGCTACATCTCACCGTTCGTAGGCCGTTTCGACGATATCTCTGAAGACGGCCTCTCCCAGCTGGAAAACGTCGTGACCGCTATCAACAACTACGATTACAGCGAGAACACCGTCAACCATGAGCAGGTCGAGATTATCGCCGCTTCCATTCGCAGCGCGAACCATGTGACGCAGGCTGCCCTGATGGGCGCCGATATCGCTACCGTTCCCTTCAATGTTCTGAAGAAAATGATTCAGCATCCGCTTACCGACCGCGGTCTCGAGTCCTTCTTGAAGGACTGGGAGAAGGTCGCTAACGCATGATCGCTGACGAGATGATCACCGAGCTGGCCGCCGCACCCGCGGCGGCCCCCGCGGCCGCGCCTGCGTCCGATGGTGCCGCGAGCGAAGCTGCGCCGAAGAAGCCCAGCGCTCGTCGCGCGAAAAAAGCCGATGAAGCGACTTCCGAATCTGCCGAACCTGCCGCCGAAGCTCCCAAGAAGCGTCGCGGCCGTCCTCGCAAGGCCGATTCCGAGGCCTCTTCCGCCGTGGCTGCGCCTGCGGTAGATGCTGCGACCGAAACTTCAGCCGAAAAGCCGACCGCAAAGCCCAAGCGCACGACGCGCCGCACGAAGTCGGCTGCTTCTGCCGATAAGGCTGTAGACGAAGCCGTGGCCGAAAAGCCCGCGCGCCGCACGCGTCGCAAAGCGAGTGTTTCTGCCTCCGAGGGCGAAGAGGGCGTCCAATCCGATAAGAAAGATCAGGCCGAAGAGGCTCCCAAGACGCGCAAGCGTCCAGGCCGCTCAACGAAGCTTCGCGCCGCCGTCGAGGCCTCTGAAAAAGAGGCTGCGCACAGCGATGATTCCCGTAATGATGAGCGTGAGAATACTGCTTCAGAGCGCGATGCTTCCGACGAATCTGGCGCAGAAGAGCGCACCGAGCGTCGTCGCGCAGCTCGTCCCCGCAAATCCGTGCAAATCGACACCTCCTCCAATGACGATTCCGCTGCCGAGGGCGGCGCATCCTCCAACGAGGGCGAGTCGAAGGCCGATGGCAATGCTCAGCGCTATCAGAAGCGTGATCGCGGCCAGCGCGCGGAGCGTAATGATCGCCAAAACAAGGGCGAACGCGATTCGCGCAACGGTCGAGATAATCGCAGTGATCGCAATGGCAAAAATCAGCGCGACAATCGCGATTCGCGCAACGGACGCAACGATCGCAACGATCGTCATAATCGCCGCGACCGCAACAATCGCCGCGATCAATATGCTCCGAAAACCAATATCGATGACCTGTCTGCCCTTCGTGTAGCGGAGCTGCGTGAAAAGGCCGCTGAATTCGAAATCGAAATCACGGCCGGCATGAAGAAGGCCGAGCTCGTCGATAAGGTGTTCGAGGCAAGCGTGCGTGCTGAAGGCTTTATCGAAGTCACCGGCATTCTCGACATCATGCAAGACGGCTACGGATTCTTGCGCACGAAGGGGTATTTGCCTAGCGAGCAGGACGTGTATATTGGCACGTCGGTTATTCGCCGCAACAATTTGCGCAAGGGCGATATGGTGAAGGGCCAAACGCGCCCCGCCCGCGAAAATGAGAAGTACGCCGCGCTCCAAACGGTCATCTCGGTTAACGGCATCGCTCCCGAAGAGCAGGGCCGTCGTGTGAAATTCGCCGACCTTACGCCGATTTTCCCCGATGAGCCGCTCACTATGGAGCATGGTCATTCCACGATTACCGCCCGCGTGATCGACTTGGTTTCGCCTATCGGCAAGGGTCAGCGCGGCCTTATCGTGTCGCCTCCGAAGGCCGGTAAAACCACGGTGCTCAAAGATATCGCCGCCGCTATTACGGCGAACAACCCGAGCGTGCACCTGATGTGCCTGCTCGTCGACGAGCGACCCGAGGAAGTAACCGATATGCAGCGTTCCATTGCTGGCGAGGTTATCGCGTCCACGTTCGATATGCCGACCGAAGACCACATCCAAGTTTCCGAGCTCGTCATCGAGCGTGCGAAACGCCTGGTGGAAATGGGGCAAGACGTCGTTATTTTGCTTGACAGCCTCACGCGTCTCGCACGTGCCTACAACTTGGCAACGCCCGCGAGCGGCCGTATTCTGTCGGGTGGCGTTGACTCTACGGCACTTTACCCGCCGAAGCGATTCCTTGGTGCAGCCCGCAACATCGAAGGCGGCGGCAGCCTCACCATTTTGGCTTCCGCTCTTATTGAGACGGGTTCGAAGATGGACGAGGTCATTTTCGAGGAGTTCAAGGGCACGGGCAATATGGAACTCAAGCTTGACCGCTCGTTGGCCGATCGACGCATTTTCCCGGCAATCGACCCGATTGCAAGCGGCACGCGTCGCGAAGATTTGTTGCTTGACCCCCAGGAGGCTCCGGTCATTTGGGCGGTTCGTCGCATTCTCGCGAATATGAATAATACCGAGCGTGCCATGGATATGCTCATCAAGTCGCTCAAGCAGACCGACGACAATAAAGAGTTCCTCATGCGCACGGCGAAGAAGGGCCAAGGCGTCACTACCTCAAGGGATACGACGCTTATGTAGCCCGAGGTTTTGCCGTTAGGAAGCGCACGAGCGGCGGATGATGCGATTTTCTGCCGTCGCTCCGGGTGGCCCGACACGAAATCGTCGCAGCGCGAATCCGCGGGAGGCGATTGCGTGCGTCGCTTCTTAATTCGGAGCGTGCGCGTAATGTTTTAAATGAGGTATCATTTACGAACCGTCCTTCGGGGCGGTTTTTTTACATGCGTGGAAGGAATACCGTGCGAGAGAACGAGCATCGACAGACTATCGTATTGTTCGCGTTGGTGGTGTTGGCATCTTCGGTGGGGAATTTGGCCCAAACCGGACTGAACGCCATGCTTTCTTCGATATGCGCCGAGTTCGGTATCGCTGAGGGGGTGGGGCAGTGGCTCACGACGTCGTATATGCTCGTACTGGGCATCGTCGTGCCTCTGTCTTCGTATTTCATGGGCCGATTCCGTCTTAAAGATCTCACGCTTATTGCCATCGCGTTGTTCGCCATGGGCGCGCTCGTCTCTGCGGTTGCCCCGAGTTTCGCAGTGCTGTTTTTGGGTCGCTTGGCGCAGGCTGTTGCGGCGGGCATGCTCTTGCCGCTCGTGCAGACTATCGCCATGACGCGCTTTCCCGATGGGCGCAAAGCAACCGCTATGGGCATTTCAGGCATTGCTATGGGGTTTGCGCCGAATATCGGCCCCACGATTGGTGGCGCGATGGTCGAGAGCCTTGGCTGGCGAAGCTTCTTTTGGCTGCTTGTCGCACTGACCGTTGTTGTTGGAATCGCTTGCCAGTTTGCCGTGAAGCGCCGTGACGATGCTTCGTATCCTGCGGGCTTCGATGTGCTTTCTTTCGCGCTTTCCGCGCTTGGTTTCGGTGGCCTGCTCGTGGCCGCATCGGAGGCATCGTCGTTCTCGCTTTTCCATCCGCTCGTTTGGGCTCCACTGGCAGTGGGCGCAGCGTGTTTGTTTGCGTTCGCGAAACGCCAGCGCTCTTTGAAAAACCCGCTGGTCGATTTGGGTATTTTCGAAAACAAGGAATTCGTGTACGGCTTCTGGGCGCTTAATTGCTTGTTCGCTTCTTTTATGGGAATCACCTTGCTTGTGCCTTTGTATATCGAAGGTTTGTGCGGGGGAACTGCCATGCAAGCCGGATTGGTGCTGTTGCCGGGCACTGTTGCGGCGCTTATTGGAAATCCGCTTGCGGGTGCGCTTGTTGACAAAATTGGAGCGAGGCCCGTGGCGCTTTTTTTCGGCGTATGCCTTGTTGCGGGGTCATGTCTCATGATCTCGTGCGATGCCTCCACTCCATTGTGGGTGGTTTGCGCCATGCAAGGCGTGCGTTCGACGGGCGTTTCGGGGCTTATTGGTCCGCTTATCGCGTGGAGCTTATCGGGGCTCCGCGGTCGCCAGATTTCCGACGGCTCGGGTTTTGGCACGGCCGCACGTCAAGCATGCGCCTCGATTGGCTGCGCCGGCATGGTGTTCTTCGCTTGTGGCGGCGCATTGACGGGCGAGGTGGCCTTCCATGCCGCATTCGGGCTTTCCGCCGCTTTCTCCCTTGCCTGCTTCGCGATTATCGCCCTGCGCGTAAAATAAGCGAAAGAGCGCTACAATAAGCGACGCATGACATGTTTTGTGATATTGGACGACATCGAGAGGACGAACATGGCCACGCTCGACACCATTAAAGACATTCTTCAGGAAAACCTCGACATCGCGCCCGAAAACGTCGATGAGGATTCGACCTTCGAATCGCTCGGCGTCGATTCGCTCGACATGGTCGAGCTCATTTGCGAGCTCGAAGAGCGCTTGGACGTTGACTTCGGCGAACCCGAAGGCCTCGAGACCATGAGCGATCTCGTGGAATACGTGGACAACCTGTAATTCCAAGCAACTTTGCGACGAAGACCCAGCTCGTTAGGCTGGGTCTTTCAGTTTTGTGTTCGAAATATGGTTGGCGTACGCCGTTTGACGTACG
>NZ_CDRRGL010000076.1:0-9500 GCF_977041755.1 Slackia sp. | reverse complement strand
CCTTCGCCGACTGCCACCCCGAAGCGACCGGTGGCTTCATCGACGATGTGCCCTGGCATGAACTGGACGTCGACTTCCCCGAAGCGCTGCAGGCGCACATCGAGAGCGACAAGCTCGAGGGCCTCGTGGAAGTGCTGCGCCAAGACCCGCGCCGCGCCGGAAGCAAGCACGACCCGAGCCGCGTCTACCATTTGGCCTTCGCCGCGCATGACATCGCCTTCACCGTAGACGGCGATACGCTGCATGTGGTTGGAGTCGTAAGCGCATAGGCGATATCGCCAGGGCACAAAAGCCGGACGCCCTTCAGCGCGCACATCTGCAGATTGGACCAACGATAGAAAAAAGCCAAGGACCGAAGCCCTTGGCCTTTTAGTTCATTTTGGATGGAAGGCGCACGCCAAGCAAAAGGCTTACTTCTTCCAGAGTTTATTGCCTGCCTTGAGCGTGAACGGAATGAGAACCGCAGCAACAACATACAGCGCGATAACCACCATGAAGCAGCCGTCATACGATCCGGTGTTGTCGTAGATCAGGCCGTACACCGTGAAAGAAATAGCGGTCGCGATAAAGATGCCCGTGGAAACCCAAGAGTAAATCTGGGAATAGTTGCGCGGGCCGAACGTGCCACGAGTGAGCATGGGAGCGATAACGGTAAGGCCGGCATAGCCGAAGCCAAAAATCGCCATGCCTGCATAGAACACTGCTTCGTTTGCGCCCGATTGCCATGCGAGCGTGATGCCCAAAGCGCCACCGATCGTCGCAATAAGACCCGTCCACTGGATGCCGATTTTGTCATTCAGTGCGCCCAGCAACAGCTTGCCCACGATGCCGCCAACCATGATGATCGAGACAGCCATGGCGCCGACGGAAGCACCGAGCTCGCCATGCGCGCAGAACGCCGGAATCTGCTGGAAGAATGCCGCGCACATGCAGAAGATGCCCGCCACAAGAATCAGCGTGTACATTGCAGGAGACTTGCGAGCCTCTTCAATCGAGGCGCCTTCGTTCTCGGCGGCAGCAACCGCAGCCGCAGCTTCCTCGGCGCTACGCTCTTCGGCATTTTCCTCGGCCTGAGAAGCACCGAAAGGCAGAACATTCATGACGGAAGGCGACTTGCGCACAAACGCGGCGCACAGCACGACCGAAGCGACCGTGGTAACGAGAGAGAGCACCAGGCGTGCCGTCTGCCAGCCATATGCGCTAATGAGCGCCTGGCCAACCGGGCTTGCGATGGCAGCGAGCAGCGAAAGCGTTGCGGCAGAGATGCTCACGGCAATGCCGGCGCCCTTTTCGAACCAAATGTTGATAAGCACCGGAGCGGCCAGGTACATGAAGAATGCGGCGGTCACGCCGAACACGACGCCGTACAGATTCCACTGCCACAATTCGGTGGCAAAGGCGGACGCAACCGAAGCCAAGCCAAACACGGCCGACACGGCGGTCATAATCCAACGCGGATCATATTTCTCCAGCAGCTTGCCAGCGAACGGCGCGCAAATCGCCGAAACGATAGGCTGAATCGTACGATACATCGTGGTATCGGTCTGGCTCCAGCCAAACTGGTCCATGACAGGAGCTACGAAAATGCCCGACGTATTGGCGATAATGCCCGTCGGAATGGAATAAAAACCTATGCAGCCAATAAGCACGAGCCATGCCCAAACCGACCCGCTTTTCACCTTTGACATGCGGTCCCCTTTCGAACTTTGCGCGATGTGCGCAACCCTCTTCTTGCTCAAAAACTATACGAATCGGCCTTTAACAAACTAAACACGGCCATATGCCGGAAACCAACGCGTATGCCTTGTTTTTGAGCAATTTACGTGCCATTTCCCCCTGAAGAAGGGCCGAACGATATGCTATAAATGCTTTTGTTAGCTTTTTGTTTAGGTTTCGTTTCAGCTGTTATAGGCAGCACGAAAAAGCAACCCACCACTCGAAGGAAAACCATGGCCGATGACGTCATTCGCGTAGAAGTTCTTGGAACCCCGCGCATCCTTAAAAATGGAGTCGAAACATCCTTCTCGCGCAAACGAGTACGAGCCCTTTTGTTCTATTTGGCCACCGAACTCAAGCCCGTTCCGCGCACCACGCTCGCATGGCTTTTCTGGCCCGACAAAAGCCCGCAGGTCGCAAGCCGCAACCTCAGCATCCATCTCTCGTATTTGAAAAACGCTCTTTCGGAAGACGCCGTCGTTTCATCCCAAGGGACCATCGCCCTTGCTGAAAGCGTTGAAAGCGATGCACGCGACTACTTCGCGTTTGCCAATAACCCAAATCGAAATGGCGACCATAGCCCCCTTGAGCTGTTCCGCGGGCCATTTCTTGACGGCTTTTCCATCAAAGACGCCGACCCCTTCGATCAGTGGGTGAATTCCGAAGCGCAGCAATGGCGGAATCGTTCGATTGACGCCGCGCTCGAACGCTCATTCGACCTCGAAATCCAGAAACGATACACCGACGCGCTTGCCATTATCGAGCGAACGATTTCGGAAAACGAAATTCGCGAAGACCTCTACCGACGCGCCATGTCGATCATGGAAAAGGCCGGCATGCGCGCGCAGGTCGGCGAATTGTATCGGGAGCTCACCACGCGCCTTAACGACGAACTAGGGCTGCCTCCCTCAATCCAAACCGTCGAATGCTATCAATCGATCATTGGGTCCAACGATTCATTCACCGCGCATGTCAAGAAATCGGGGCAACGCGCACTCAAAGAAAAGGACATGCCCTTTATCGGCCGGCAAGAGCAAATCGACCGCGCCCTTGCCGCGCCGAACGGGTCGTTCGTGCTTGTCACGGGCGAAACGGGAATCGGCAAAACCCGCTTCCTCAAGGAACTTCCGCATCAAACGGGCGAGCAGCGCATCGTCGTAAAATTCACCCAGCAAACGCGCGAGATACCTTTTGGCGGCCTCATCGACTCGATCAAAGGGCTTACCACCGCCTCCGACTGGCCCAAAATCGCCCTGCGCGCGCAACGAATCATGGGCGACGAGCAGTGGGGACGCCTGCGCTGCCTTATTCCCTCAATTGACGTCAATGCCGAACGCCCCGCATCCACGTTCGCCCTCTCGACCTCGCAAATTCAAGAAACCATCGAGGACTTTTTCCGCGTTTTAGACACGGATTGCCATCTTCTCTTCATGTGCGATGACATCCACTATGCCGACGCAGCCTCCCTTAAGGTGCTCTCGCGCGCCATAAACGACCAAACGCTTCTCTCTGCACGATTCATCGCAACGTTCAACCCAATCATTCCGGCGCCGCGCACTATGGCCCTGCTCAACGAGCTCCAGCGCAAGGGCATTTTGCTCAGAGTGGAGCTCACCAAAATCAGCGACGACCGCATGATGGACATCTTGCTTTTCTTCTTCCCCGATATCGACGAGCAAACCGCCCGCAAGCTCATTGCCCTTGCCGACGGGAACCCTTTCTTGATGAAAACGATTATTCAAGGGCTCGATTCCGGCTATACGGAGTTTTCGGGAAAAGCGTCGCTCCAGAGCCTCTTCGAATTCACGTTCAAATCGCTTACGGCCGACGCCACCCACCTTGCCACCCTGCTCGCAGTGCACAATGCGCCCTGCGACGCCGAATTGTTCAGCGCGCTTTGCGAAAACGGCACGAGCGGAGCGTTGTTCGATGAGCTCTCATCGGCAGGCATCGCCGCCCGCGACGGCTCGGGCCGAATCGTGCTTCTCAATAAGCGCATGCAGGAATTTCTTGTTTCGCGCCTTGCCCGAGATTCCCGCAGGCTTGAGTCGGCACATTTTCGTTTGGCCCAAACGATGGATGAGCTTTATGGCCACGCCTCATCGAACATGCAGGATATCGCCATTTGCCGACACTACAGCTTAAGCACCCAACCCCAAAAATGCGGTCCCTATGCGGCGAAGGCCGGCGATTACCTGCTGCAAATTGACGAAATCGAGGCGGCGATCAAGTATTACAAGCTCGCCATAAAACACCTTGAAGGACCCGAGAAACTCGACGCTTCCCTTATTCTGTATATCAATATGACCCATTTGGGCAAAACGTATGAAGCCGATTTGTATCTGCAAAGCGCGATTTCCATTGCCCAAGCCATGGGACGAGACGACTATGCACTTACATTTGAGGCCGCAAGGAAGCTCAACGGCGTTCCCGAGAATGAAGAAGTGCGCGCCGGCGTTATTCCGTGCTACAAAAAAGCCCTCAACCCCGAGATTCGCGCATCGCTCCTCAAGGCCGAGCAGCTCGCAACCTGCAATGGCGCTTCACCGCTCCTCATAAGCTATATCCTGGGATTTCTTTCGTCGTGGTATATGATTGTCGGCGATTTCGATTCCTCCATCGAATGCCTCAACCGCATCGTCGGTTTGAGCCTCTGCCAAATCCCAACAACGAATACCAGCTCAGGCCTATCGTTGTTCTTCTCGGCCCTCGTTACGCTCATCTCGCTCATGAAAGAGGGCCCCAATCCGCGAATCTTCGATTTGGTCAAGCTCGCAGAAGAGTCGTTCGAAGAAACGCCCATTCGAAGCTTTTCGTCCTCATCGGAGGGCATCAAATCGATGCTCGCCTACATCATGGGCAATAAAGAAGAGGGCGACCGCATGACTGAAAAGGCGATTGCGCTGCTCGAAACCGGCCACAACGAGCCCATGCATGCCGCAATGCTGGCAACCAAGGGAATGCTGCAGCACAAAAGCAATCCTGCTCAAGCATACCTCGCAAATCACGAGGCCTATCGTATCGCGAAACGAATCGGGGCGAACTATTCGCTCATCAGGTCGCTTATCGGCCTTGTAGTCACAAGCCCAACGAAGCAGGAAGCCGCAACGTATTTGGCAGAGCTTCGAGAACTCGCTGGCAGCATCGGAGACGCAAACCTCTATGAGCGCATTGCACATTGCGCCGCAGCGGTAAACGCGAAGAGCGAATAGGACGACGCGTTTACCGCTCAAACGCCGGCTGAAAACATGAGATATCGTTTTCGCCCCCAAACGCAAGAAAGCCCTCGATAACGAGGGCTTTCTTTGTTGGTTCGGGTTTGCAGCCCCGAACCACGCATTCCTTATGCCTGCCCGCCTAAGCGATGGGCATACGTGGGGTGTTTATTTCGCCCAGGACTTGCGGCCCATGGGGACAATAACCAGCGACAGGACGATGACGAGCACGTAGAAGACGATGATCATCCAGAAGGCACCAGCGAAGGAGCCCGTGATGTCGAAGATCTGAGCGTAGATCAGTGCGGAGAAGCCGGAGAACACGTTCAGGCCGGTAGCGACCATCGAGAAGATGTTCGCGTAGTCCTTGTTGCCGAAGGCCTGACGGCAGGTCATCGGGGGAACGATGTTCAGCGCGGAGTAGCCAACGCCAAACAGGGCAACGCCAACGTAGAAGCCCATGACATTCGCGCCAGAGAAGAAGGCGATAGCGGCACCAGCGCCACCCAGAACGCCAGCGATAACGCCAGTCGCGCGGGCACCAATGTGGTCGCACAGCCAGCCCAGGCCGAACTTGCCGATGATGGAAGCGACCATGGCGACGGAAACAGCCATTGCGCCGACGGCAGCGCCGAGTTCGCCCGTGGAAGCGTAAGAGGCGAGCTGCTGAACGAAGGAAGCGGAAATGACGAAGAAGCCAGCCATGATGATGAGCAGCCACAGAGCAGGGTTCTTGCGAGCCTGAGCGACGGTTGCGCCCTCATCGGCACCAACGGCGATCTGAGAAGCAGCCTCGGACTTCTTCTCCTCGACGGTGCCGTAGCCCCAAGGCAGAACGCCCATTTTCTCGGGGGACTCACGCAGCAGGGCCGCGGTCAGGCCACCGCCAACGACGATAACAATCACAGAGCAGATGATACGAGCGGTCTGCCAACCCATGCTCGCAATCCAGCCATTGATGATGGGCGACATGATGGCGCCGAACAGCGACACCATAACGCCGATAACGCCAATCACGGTGCCGTTGGACTTAGCGAACCAGCGGTTGACCATGGTCGGGGTAGCGATGTACATCCAGAATGCTGCGGAAGCACCATACAGCACACCGTAAATGTTCCACTGCCACGGCGCGGTGAACCAAGCGCAAGCGAGGTTTGCCAAGCCGAAGACCAGCACGGAGGCGGTCATGATCCAGCGGGGGTTGTACTTGGAAATAAGCTTGCCAGCAAGCGGGGTGCACAGGGCGGCAACCCAAGGCTGGATGGACATGAACAGGGTGGCGTCGGTACGAGACCAGCCAAACTCATTCATGACCGGGGTAATGAACAGGCCCGCATGGTTGGCAGCAAAGCCCAGCGGAACAGCGTAGAACGCAATACACGCAATGGCGACTGCCCACGCGTAATTGCTGCCCTTCACATTCTCAGTTCCCATTTTTCTCTCCTTGTTTCGAGCTTTCTCTGATGCATCGGAATGCATCCAAACATCAGCAAAAACCGTGCCCATTTCTCGCTGCAACGAAAAATCGGAACCCGTTTTCGCCGACCATCTCACGGGGCCGCATGTCAAAGCACGCGGCCCGGGGGATCAAACCTCAACGCCTGTCAAAAAACCGACAGGACTTTCGATGGGCCTATTTGCCCTTCTTCAAAACGCCCTTCTCATAGAGCGCCTCGACTTCCTCGGGGGTGTAACCGAGTTCGGCCATCACATCAGCGGTATCGGCGTCGTATTTCGCGCCGCCACGCACGATTTGGCCCGGATGCTTGGTGAACTTCGGGAACATGTTCACCTGCTTGACGGTGGTTTCGGTCACTTCGTCGAAGCAATCGACAAACACTTCGCGCGCCTGATACTGCGGGTCTTTCAGCATGCGCTCATACGTCATGTGCGGGCTCACCGGCACGCCCATGGAGCTGAACTGCTGATTCACCTCATCGACGGTATGAGACAGGCAGTACTCGTCGAGTGCCGCGCGGAACTTAGCCGCACGTGCCGGCAAGGGATCGTTGATGTCTTTGCAACCCGGAGCGCGGGTAATCGACGGATAGGTGCCGAAGGGCTGGAAGTCGGGGTCGTCTTTGAAGCCAAAGAATTCCACGAGCTTCGAGACGGGGCCAACGCCGCCGACCGCGACCTGCACATAGCCGTCTTTGCACTTCTGCGAACCGGCGCATGCGCCCACAAAGTCTTCGTTGCCGATGGGAGTCGGCTGAATGCCATGGTTAATGCCGTCGGAAAGCGTCGCGCCCTGAACGCGAACAAGCGATTCGAACTGCGTGCAGTCGATGGACTCGCCTTCGCCCGTTTCTTTGGCATGGATAACAGCGGCGAGCGTCGCCCATGCGCCCATGAGGCCGGTCATGTAGTCGCCCGTGAAAGGCTTGGTAACCGAGGGAGGCGTGCCCGGGAAGCCGTTGAGGCTCGCGTAGCCCGAGAAAGCCTGGCCGATGGGATCGAAGCTTGCCTTCTTTACGTAATCGGGATCGCCCGTCTGACCAAAGCCCGAAATATGCAGAATGACAAGTGCAGGGTTGTGCTCCCACAGAACCTCGTCGGTGAGGCCCCACTTCTTCCACGTGCCGCCCTTGGACGACTCGACGAGCACATCGGCGTCTTTGATGAGCCTGAACAGCACTTCCTTGCCCTCGTCGCTCGGAATGTTCAGCGTCATCATGCGCTGGTTGCGGCGCTCCGCCGACCATGCGTCGCCATACATGCGATACATATCGGGAGCCTTCACGCTTTCCAGCTCAATAACGTCAGCGCCCTGCTCGGCGAAAAGGCCGCACACAAACGGGCCCGCAATAACGGACGCCGCGTTGATGACCTTCAGGCCATGAAGGTTGCCGAATTTCGGCAAATCAGTTGACTTCATGCAACAACCTCCTTGTGTTGTGTCCCAGTTCTCACGCTTCACCGCTTTTGGTAAAGTCGAGAACTTTCATGACGATTTATGAGCAACTTTTGTGCCAGTTTTGCTAATTTGCGAAAGATTCCTTGTACGATTTTTTGCCGAGAAGATTGCATTCGTACATCTCGGCAATCGCATCCGAAGAAAAGCCGAGCTCGCTCAGGATGTCATCGTTATCTTGGCCCGTGCATGGGGCTCCGCGCCATACGCGCCCGGGGTAGTTCGCAAGGTCGGGAACAACCTTCACGCCCGATATCTCATGCACGCCATCGACAGCAGGCCATGTCTCGATAACACCTCGCGCTTGGTAATGGGGATCGGCCGCGGCCTGCTCGTAGTTCATCAGACGCGAACACGGCACACCCGCCTCGTTCAGAATCGTCTCGACTTCCTCTGCAGTGTGCTGCGCAAGGAAATTCGCAAACGCCTCTTCGGCAACATCGCCCGCATGGCTTCCGTAAGGAATAATGCCCTCCCCTTCGGGGAAGAGCTCGCTGGCGTACTCCAGGCCAAGCAACGGCAGGCCAGCCTTCAAAACGCCCGGCCCCAAGAACAGCACATACACTTCTTCGCAGTCGTTGCATACATACGTCCCGTACAACGCACAAATAAGGCTATGCGTACCTTCCTTCACATATTCCTCGCCGTACGTCCAGCCTTTAATGGGGTATTGCGACTGGATACGCATCATGGTTTCGAATTGCGCCACGTCGATAGATTCGCCGCGGCCGGTTTCCTGGCGCTTCAACAAAGCAGCGAGCGTCATGCCGAACGCGTAGAATGCCGCGGAATAATCACCCGGGAACGGCATGGCGGGAATCGACGGCTGGCCTTCAATGCCGTTCATGCGCATCGCGCAGCCAAACGCCTGGGCAATCGGATCGTAGCTCGCGCGCTTCACATAGCTTTCGATGCCCGTTTGCCCGAAGCCGGAAATATGGGCGATGACCAGGCGCGGGTTCACTTCCCACAATTTCTCATCGCTGAGCCCCTTGCTTGCAAAGCGCCCTCCAACCGATGCCTCTATGAGCACGTCGGCGGTTTCGATAAGCTTCAAGAACGCATCGCGCCCCTCGCCCTTCAGATAATTCATAGCGAGGCTCCTCATATTGCGGCGGTCTTGTTGCGTCGAAGCGCCATGCTGAGAAAAGCGCCCCATGTCGGGATTGATGGGGTTTTCGACCCATATGACATCGGCGCCATGTTCGGCATAAAGCTCAGAGGCAAAAGGAGCCGCAACCGACAGGCCCACCATCACAACGCGATAACCGCTCAAGAGCCCGAATCGGGGTATGTCGTTCGTTTTCGCCATGCGATGCCTCCTCGTGCGTTTTGTCGTCCAAACGAATGCATAGCAAAACGCGTGCCATGGCCAAGCATTTCAACTGGCATGCTTCTTGCTTTTAGCGATGGAGCCCACTATTTGCCCTAGAATGTGGCAACCACTTTGCAGCACCGCAACAGCAAGCGCGCATGCATTAAAACATGGAAGGACCGGGCGACCATGAAGCCGCTTATTGGAATAACCGCAGAAATCAATCCCGCGACGAACATGTGCGAAGTTAATCATGAATACGCGCTCGCCGTCGCAGCAGCTGGCGGCACGCCCGTCATGCTGGCGCCCCTCTCAGATTCCCCTTCTTATGTCGAAGACG
>NZ_CDRRGL010000075.1:0-9624 GCF_977041755.1 Slackia sp. | reverse complement strand
ATGCGGTCTTCGAACACGCCCTGGGTGGAGTTCGTCAAGCGGCCGTAGATGTTGCCGGCATCGGCCAGGCCGAAGCGGTCGGCGGCGTGCTGGGAATTGCGGAACACGTAGCTCGTGGTTTGGTAAATGGGCACCGCGCGCGCGTCGCTGGCGGGATCGGCGCTTTCCTGGCCGACGTGCAGCTGCAGGGTGTCGAAGCCGAAGGTGTGCTCGGGGTTATTGATGAACTGGCTCATTGGAAAGTCTCCTTACATAGTTCGATGGGCTAGTTCCCATCGCGAATGGAAATGTGCTGGTCGGTGGAGCTCCCGGCAGGTGTGAAAGCGAATCTACCGGGAGTTCGGCATTCGTTTCGTGTGTCGCATTCGGGGCTCCTTTCGAAATTCCCATTTTCCTACTCGTTTGGTCTGTTGAACAGAATAGGGGCGTGATATGGTGATGTCAATCAGTAAAAACTGGTAGCTAGTTATCTGTTGAATAGATAGCGAAACCGAATGCATACATATATGAGATATGAGAACCAGGCGCATAGATGCACGAGGAAAGATATGAGGAAAGCGCGAAGCTGAATCGGGCAGGGCCGCCGCATCGCCCAAACCGCCGCCAACGTGCTCCGATGCGGCAATGGGTCGATTCCGCTATTCTGTTGATGACCAGCGACGTCGCCGCGCGCGGTGCCTTTTTCTTGGCGAGCGGGCGTTTTGCAGCTGCAAAAATATATGAATAGCGAGCTTTTTCGCAGGCGCGCCCCCCGATGCAACGATATGCATTACACTACGAAAGATATGCCGTGCTCTAAAGGGCGCACGGCAGGTACATTTGGCCGTTAGGAAAAAGTAGACGTCATGGATATTCGTTTTACAAGGCGCACTGCGCTTCTCATAGTGTGCGACATCCTCGCAACATTCCTTTCATACTACTTGGCATCGGTGCTCACGGGCTTGGTGGGCGAAGTGTTTGCCACTCACGAAATCTATTTCATTCTCGGCGTGCCAGCAGTTGTGTATATCTGCCTGTTCGCCGCATTCAAGATGTACAACAACCTCTGGGAATACGCTTCGATCGACGATGCGATTCGCATTGTCATTATGGTCGGCTTTGGAACGCTGGTTTCCGCCGTGTTGCTGTGGATGCTTGGCGAGTGGATTCCCATTCGTATTTACTTCGTCGCGCTGTTCCTGATGATTTTCTTCACGGGCGGCGTGCGCATGGTGTTCCGCGTCATTCGTTCCAAGAAGCGCGTTATTGCCGCTACGCCTGCAGAAAATCAGAAACGCTTGCGCACGCTGGTCGTCGGTGCGGGCGAAACGGGCTCGCTCGCGATTGGCCGCATGGCTTCGCGCGATCCGCATATGCCGGGCGATCCGATTATTGCGGTCGATGACAATCCCAGCAAGCGTAAGCTTCGCATTCACGGTGTCGAGGTCATGGGAACGAGCGACGATATTCCCCGTTTGGTCGAGCGCTTCGATATCCAGCAGATCGTTGTGGCCATTCCCTCTGCCACGCTCGACGAGCGCAAGCGCATTTATGGCATTTGCACCAAAACGAATTGCCAGTTGCGCACGCTTCCCAATGTGCGCGAGCTGCGTATCGACGAAATCAACGACGTCAAGCTGCGCGAGGTCGACGTTGCCGACCTGCTCGGCCGCGAAGAGGTCGTTTTGAACACGCGCGTTGTGAGCGGTTATATTTCCGGCAAAACCATTCTTGTTACCGGCGGCGGCGGCTCTATTGGATCTGAGCTGTGCCGTCAGGTTGCCGCCGTTGCCCCGAAACGCATCGTGGTGTTCGACATGTACGAAAACGACGCCTACATGCTTCGCAATGAAATCATGTCGCAATACGACGATGTCGACGTGCAGGTCGAGGTTGGTAGCGTGTGCGACGAGGGCCGTTTGCGCGACGTTTTTGAGAAGTATCATCCCGCAGCCGTGTTCCATGCAGCTGCGCATAAGCACGTGCCCCTTATGGAGATGTGCCCGCGCGAGGCGATTCAGAACAACGTGTTTGGCACGTTGAACGCCGTGCGCCTTGCTGACGAGTACGGCGTTGGTCGCTTTATCTTTATCTCGACCGACAAGGCGGTGAACCCCACTTCGGTCATGGGCGCCACCAAGCGTATGGGTGAGATGATCATTCAGCATTACGCGCAGGAATCGAAAACGGTGTTCACGGCTGTGCGCTTCGGCAATGTGCTCGGAAGCAACGGCAGCGTTATTCCCCTGTTCAAGCGCCAAATTGCGGCCGGCGGCCCCGTTACGGTTACCGACCCGAACATCGAGCGCTTCTTCATGACGATTCCCGAGGCGTCGCGCCTGGTTATTCAGGCGGGCGGCATGGCCAACGGCGGCGAGATTTTCATCCTCGATATGGGCGACCCCGTGAAAATCGTCGATTTGGCGAAGAGCCTCATCAAGCTTTCCGGCCTCGAGGTCGATAAAGACATCAAGATTGTCTATACCGGCTTGCGCGAGGGCGAGAAGATGTATGAAGAGCTGCTCATGAACGAGGAGAACACGATTCCCACCAAACTCAAGGGCATCATGATTTCCACGGGTAAAGAAATTGGTTACGAGGCCGTCGAGCGCAAACTTGGAGAACTGCGCGACGCTCTTAGCCAGGACGATGTCACGGCGCTTCACACGCTTGCCGACGCCGTTCCCACGTACACCATTACGCATAACGTTATCGAAGAACGAGCAGCTGCTGCGCAGGGGAAATAGTTGATGCAGGATACGAATGTCGATTGCGCACGGAAGTGCGAAGCAGTGCGTACGGTGTCGGTTGCTATCGTCGCGCACAATGAGGCCCAGCATTTTTCGAATATTCTCGAAGATGTCGTAGCGCAAGATTTCCCTCACAATCGAATTGAGCTTCTGCTTATTGACAGCATGTCGAAGGACGACACGAAGCAGGTTATGCTTGAGTTTGCCGAGAGCGACCAAGCCAAGGGATTTCAAAGGGTTGCCGTTCTTAGCAATCCAGGTGAAATACTTCCGTGCGGCTGCAACGTCGCTATTAAGAATTTCACTGGCGATGCCCTGGTTCGCATTGATGCTCATGCACGAATTCCCCAATCGTTTATTTCCTCGAATGTCGAAGTCCTCGACGAGGGGGAGTTTGTTTGTGGCGGGCCGCGTCCAACGATTGCTTCTCCCGAAACCGACTGGAGCAATACGCTCCTTATGGCAGAGGAATCGGCGTTTGGCAGTTCAATTGCGGATTATCGTGGTTCCTCAAAAAAGGAATACGTCTCGTCGGCGTTTCATGCGATGTTCCGCCGCGAAGTAATTGAACGAGTTGGGCTGTACAATGAACGTCTCGCCCGCACCGAAGACAACGACTATTTCTACCGAGTTCGCGAAGCCGGCTATAAGATTCGCTTCGATGTCCGAATTCAATCTAAGCAAATTGCGCGCAGTTCGTTGAAGCGTATGCTGAAACAGAAATACGGTAATGGGTATTGGATCGGCCGTACGATGTATGTTCAGCCAAAGTGTTTCAGGGCTTATCATTTTGCGCCGTTCGCATTCGTTCTCGGAATCATTTTGCTGGCGTGCGTTGGTTTTTTGCGCGGCTGGGCACCTTTCGTTGCGTGTGCAGCCCTTTATGCGGCGGTTACGGTGGTGCTCATGTTGCGAGTTGCGGTTGAATCTCCGAAGCGAAACATCCGCATGGTCGCGTTGCCGTTTGTATTCTTTGGTATTCATGTTTCGTATGGCGTCGGAACGCTCGTGGGGCTTATCGCGGGTGCGTTTAAGAAGATGCCCCCTTTCGACACTGCGTTTTCCGCAGAAGAAGGCGAGTAACAATGCAGGAATTGACTCAAGAAGACCTCAAGGGGCTCCAATCCAAGAGCCTTGAGATGGCGAAATACTTTAAAGCCTTCTGTGAGAAGCATGACTTGACGTTTTATTTTTGCGGCGGCTGCTGCATTGGCGCTGTTCGTACCGGCGGCTTTATTCCCTGGGATGATGACGTCGATGTGTTCATGCCACGCGAAAGCTACGAACGCTTGCGTGAGCTTTGGCCCGAGCACGCCGATTCGCGCTATCAGCTCGTCGAATCTGATGAAACGTTCATCGATCACGACATCTTCGTCGCTATTCGCGATGCGCAGACCACGTTTATCAAGCCCTATCAGCGCGATATCGACTTGTGTCATGGCCTTGTGCTTGACGTGCTTCCTCTTGATGGCTGTCCCGATGGTTTTGCTCGAAAGAAGCAAAAAGCTTGGGCGCTCATTTACTCGCTGTTCCGCGCGCAATTCGTTCCCGAAAAGCACGGTGGTGTGGTTGCGATGGGCAGCCGCATTTTGTTGGGCCTTGTGCGTTCGCCTCGTGCGCGCTACAAGCTGTGGAAACGCGCTGAACGCAATATGACGAAGTACCCCATTTCGGAATGCAACAAAATCACTGAGCTCTGTTCGGGCGCGCATTATATGCAGAACGAATATCCGAAAGAGGCGTTCGATCATGCGGTGATGCATGCTTTCGAAGATACCGAAATGCCTCTTCCGTGTGGCTACGACGCTTATCTTCGTATGGCGTTTGGCGACTATATGCAGCTTCCGCCCGAAGACAAGCGTAAGCCGCACCACGATGCGGAGTTCTTCGACTTGAACACCCCGTGTGCGCAGTATAAAGGCGTGAAGTATTGCGTCGAAGAGTCGAATCGGCAATCAAACGACGAGCGCTAGGTGGGCTGGATGATTCAGAGCAATGCAGCACAGCCGAAAGTTTCTATTGTTGTGCCTGTGTACAATTCGAAGCAATATTTGGCCCGCTGCCTCGATTCTTTGCTCGGACAAACTGTCAGCGAGATCGAAGTAGTGCTTGTCGATGACGGTTCGACCGACGGGTCTTCTTTGACCTGTGATGGCTGGGCCGATATAGATTCCCGAATTCGCGTGATTCATAAAGAGAATGGCGGTTTGAGCGACGCGAGGAATTGCGGTGCCTTGGCTGCTCGTGCGCCATACATCGCGTTCGTCGATAGCGACGATTCTGTTGACCTGGACTTTTGTGAGTCGCTGTTGCACGATATCGAAGCCACGGGCGCCGATATCGCAACGTGCGATGTGATCGATGTCGAAGATGGTTGCGAGCTTCCCGACCATATAGACGCATCGCATCGCACGGTTGAGGTCGTGACTCCCGTTGAGGCTCTAAGGGCGTCGATCACATCGGGCTTGCCGCGCATTTGGGTTCCGACGCGCCTGTACAAAAAAGAGCTTTTCGACAACGGTTTTCTTTTCCCGGTTGGCAAGACGTACGAAGATGCTGCGACGATCGTCGAGATATTCGGTTCTGCCTCGTCTATTTCGGTTTCGAACGCCCAGCTCTATCATTATCGCCATCGTGCGGGGAGCATCACCACGCAACCTTACACTCCGAAGGCACATGATATTATTGATGCGTGGGAGCACACCGCGTCAATGGCGTGCGAAATGTATCCGGAGCTCAAAGAAGACCTGGACTTTCGCCTTTATTGGGCGCGATGCGTCGTTCTTGACCGAATGATCGCTTCTCGCGAAATGAATGGCACTCCCGAGGAGAAGGAGCTCGTGTCCTATATTCGGGCGCACTTCGAATCGGTGAAGAATAATAAGCAAATGACGAAAGCCCGCTATGTGCTGTCAAAGGTGCTTATGTTGAGTTTGCCATTGTATCGGTGCGTGCTGCGCGTTATGAAATAAAATCTCTCGTGTTGGATCAATAAGGAGCAATCAATGATTTTCGGAGCTATTCTTGCTGGCGGCGTTGGTTCTCGAATGAATATCGAGAGCATGCCGAAACAGTACCTTCCTCTTAACGAGAAGCCCGTTTTCATTCATACGCTTGAGAAATTCTTGCTGTGCAGCGAATTCGATGCTGTCTTCATTGGCACGCACGGCGATTGGGTCGAGTACACGAAGGATGCTGTTGCCCAGTATGGTTTCGGCGAAACCCCGGTTCACGTCGTGCAGGGCGGCGCCGATCGCAACGGCACGATTCTCGAGATTATCAAAGCCATCGAGGAACGTTATGGCGAATCGGATGAACATGTCATCGTTACGCATGACTCTGTGCGTCCTTTCGTGAAAGTGTCGACTATTAAGGCGAATATCGAGGCTGCGCAAAAATTCGGCGCATGCGACACGGTTATTCCTGCTACCGACACCATTGTCGAATCGCTTGATGGTGAGTGCATTTCCTCTATTCCGCTTCGCTCGAATATGTATCAGGGCCAAACGCCTCAGAGCTTTAAGGTGAAGACGCTCAAAGATTTGTATGCAAGCCTTACCGATGCCGAGCGCGCCGAGCTCACCGATGCCTGCAAGATTCTTGTGCTGAAGGGCAAGCCTGTTCATTTGGTGCTGGGCGATGTGACGAATATCAAGCTTACGACCATCATGGACTATAAAACGGCCCAAGCAATGATTGAGTGTGGGGTTGACGAATAATGATCGACAACGTGTACCAGCTTATCGCGCCAAGAACGGTCGCGATAAAGTTTGAAGACGTCGATATCGCCAACAAGGTGATCGTTCGACCTCGCTATATGGCGGTTTGCCACGCCGATCAGCGTTATTTCCAGGGCAAGCGCGACCCCGAGGTTATGCGCAAGAAGCTTCCCATGGCTCTTATTCATGAATGCATGGGCGAGGTGCTCGCAGATGCCACCCACACGTTCAATGTGGGCGATCCCGTCGTAATGATTCCGAATATTCCAGGCCATGGTCCCGATGGCGTGTATGAGAACTACGCTTCAGGCTCGGCGTTTCGCTCGAGCGGACATGACGGCTTCATGCGCGAATTCGTCGCGCTGCCTGCCGACCGCGTTGTTTCATGCGCCGGAGTCGAGCCCCATGTTGCCGCTATTGCCGAATTCGTGAGCGTGACGATGCATGGCATTCATCGCTTTGATATCGCCGCCCATGCGAAGCGCGACCGAATTGCCATTATTGGCGATGGCTCGTTGGCTTATGCGTTGGCATGCACGCTCTCGTGCCAATACCCCGAATGCGAGATTGTCGTTGTCGGCCATGACCCGGAAAAGCTCTCGATGTTTTCCTTTGTTGCGGAGCGCTATCTGTCGTATGAGGCGCCTGCCGACCTTACGTTTGACCATGCATTCGAGTGCGCTGGCGGCGAGGGTTCGACGTCCGCGATCGATTTCGTTATTGAGCATATTCAGCCGCAGGGCACGCTTATGCTTATGGGCGTGAGCGAGCACCCCGTGCCGGTGTTCACGCGCAATGTGCTCGAAAAGGGCATGACGCTCGTTGGGTGCTCCCGTTCGGGCCGCGACGATTTCCTCGCCGCGATCGACGTGATGCGCGATAAAGACATCCAGCGTAGGCTTAGCCAAATCGTCCATTTCGATGGGGAAGTGAACGACATAAAAGACATCAAGCGGGTATTTGCGACCGACTTGCAAAACCCGTTCAAAACGGTATTTAAGTGGGGCCTGTAATGGCTTGGATGCCGAAGGTGAGGCACCGCGTGGGCTCGGCCCGAGGCGTCGTGCTGTCGTTGCAAGTAACTATCTCGGTGCTTTCGGGTGCTTTATTTGCGACGGGAGTATTGACGAACGATACGATCGTCACCCTTGCTGCGGTGCTCGCGCTTTTTGCGGGCAACCTGCTGCATGGCTGCCTCGACGTGAAAAACCGCTTGCTTTTCCTGTTTCTGCATGCGGGCATCTTCTTGTTCCTTTTGACACGTCCTATTTTTGGCGAGCTTGACCCAAACAGGGATTGGTTCTTGTGGACGGTCGAAACGACGATGTTCGCGCTTTCGTCCATTTACGTTTCGATGCTCTTCTTGCTTCTGGGGTCGACGTTGTGCTCGGCTATTGCGCGCCATAATGAATGCGTGAGGGAGCGGAAGGCGCGCATGGCGCCACGCGTGGTGGAAGCGACAAAGCCCGTTAATAACGTCGTGGCCGATTATGCCTTGCGCATAGGGCGCAGCGAGAAGATGCTCTATATTCGCCGAGCTTCCTTCTTGCTTTTCATAGTGTGCTTCGCGGGCGCGATGTATGACGGTTCTATTCGTCTGTCGTACATGGGCGGCATGTCGTATGAAGAATACTACCTTATTGATTCCAGCGAGCATATTCCGTGGATAGTCGATTTGTTTAGGGCGATGACGCCATACGTTTTGTGCGCGTATTTGGCGACGATGCCCCGCAAGCGCCCCACGGCGATTTGCTTTTTGATGTTCATTGCGACTTCGGTGCCGATTTTGCTTATTGGCTCGCGCGGCGATTTTGTCATAGACATATTGTTTGCGGCGCTCTATTTCGTTTTCCGTTCGATCACCGACAAAGAAGAGCGTTGGATTACGAAGCGCATGATGGTTGGCGTGGCTATTTTGGCGCCGTTGGGCATTTTTGCAATGGGTTTGCAGAATTATTTGCGCTCAGGCCAGGTGACGAACCTTGGTTTTGTCGAAATGCTCGAAGATGCGCTGTTCAAGCAAGGCGTTACGTTTACGGTGCTCGGCCGCGCATATCTCGTGAATGACCAGGTCCAGGATCTTGGGTTCAAGTTTTTCACGATGGGCGCCTTTATTTCAAACATCACAGAAGGCTTCATCGGGCAAACCTTCTTGGGTTGCGAGGCGCTTGGTTCGACGAACAGCGCAAAGCTCGCCCTCGAGGGCAATTCTTATTCGCATACGATGTCGTACTTTGCCCATTACAACTACCTGGGCGGAGAAGGCTATGGCTCTTCCTATATCTTGGAATGGTTCGCCGACTTCGGTTGGGGAGGCATCGCCGTTGGCAGCTTTATGATGGCATGCGCGTTCTATCTTTTGTCGCGTTCGATTGGCAAAAGGTGGTTCTGGGGCATGGTCGGTCTGATTTCGGCCATGAATGTGTTCCATATGCCGCGCGGTTCTGCGAGCGAGTGGATTTCGTTCATTTGGACGACGAGATTTTTGGCGGCGCTCGTGCTGGTCATGGCTTTCGCGGCGGTGCTCGCGCTTGTCTCGCGGGCTGGAACATGGCAAAAGGTTGTGGCTGCCGAACAGTCTCCGCCGTCTGCGGCCGCTCGGCACTGTGTAGCGCTTCCGCGCGCTTTACCCGTATGCAAACCGCTTTCAGGCAAAGCGGCGAATATGAAAACAAATGTGTATGGCATTGCATGTATTGACTTGGCCCAGGAAAAAGGGAGGACCGATGCTTAATTTCACCACGATTTGCGAAAGCGTGAAGCGGCACTGGATCGCCATTGTGCTGATTACCGCGCTCGCTCTTGTCGCCGGCGCAGGCTCGTCGTTTGTCAAATCTGGCAAGGTCGAGACCGCTGCGACGTATACCGCCGAGGCAAGCCTGTATGTCACCGGCTATGGCTATGATGAGAATGCTCGTCAGGGCGGCGATTACAATTACGAATTCAACGAGAATACGATGATGAACGACGTGCGTCGAATCGTCGTGAGTAAGGAAGTCGCTGCTCAAATTCGCGAGGAATACGGCGAAGATATCACCATTACCACGCCCGACTGGAAAGATACCTCCACGAAAACCAGCTGGACGACTCGTTTCTGCTTCATTGACGTTACGGCGGAAGATCCTGACCTTGCCCTGAAGGTCGCCGACGAAGTTGCGAACAAGGTATGCGACGTT
>NZ_CDRRGL010000074.1:0-9742 GCF_977041755.1 Slackia sp. | reverse complement strand
GACTCAGTAGCGCTCGCCACGAAAGCAAGCGCCATGGCCACCACGAAGGTAGGCGCCCAGCAATCCATCCCCACGCTCGCCGAGGTCGAGTAACTCAGGGCCCCAGTAAACGAAACCTGTTAAATGCTCGTAGCGTTTGACAGGTTTCGCTGGCCTAACGATCTCCGGATCGAGATTGGTCCCAAGGCACCCGGCCGCTTCAAGCACCTTGTCGCCTGAGACGGAATCAATTTCGGCCGCATCCAACAGTGCCGCAGCACAACCATCGAACATGGTGATGCCGAATTCACCAGGCAGGGGATCACACAGCACGCCTAAGAAAACGCGTTACATGCTACGAGTATTAGCACGTTCACAATGCGCGGAAAGCATCGCCTATGCTTTTTCCAGCTTCACGTGGAAGCTGATGGCGCGGGTGGTATCGAGCCCGTCGAAGCGCACGATGTAGGCTCGCTTTTGCATGTCGATTTCCTCGACAATGCCTTCGCCGAACACGGCATGACGTACGCGGCTGCCCTGGCGGAATCGCACATCGGCACTCATGCCGGCAATCCACTGGTCGTTGGCCGCATACGCGGCGCGTGCAGCCTCGAGCGCGGTTTGATCGGGCTTGTGGGAAAACATCAGGCACTCAGGGTCGATATCGAGCAGAAACCGCGACGGATAGCGCGGCGTGCCCTTGTGCGTGAAACCTTCGGCCTCGGTAAGGTACAGGCCATCTTCGGCGCGCGTCATAGCAACGAACGCGAGCCTGCGTTCTTCCTCCATTTGCTCGCGCGTTCGCGTTTTCTTCGAGGGCAGCACGCCTTCGCTCATCGAACACAAAAACACATGCTTGAACTCCAAGCCCTTCGCCGCATGAATCGTCATGAGCTTCACCTTATCGGCCTCATCATCCATCGCATCGGCGTTGGTGAGCAGTGCCACATGCGACAGATAATGCTCGAGCGTCACTTCTTCGCCGCACGTGGTTTCGAACTCATAGATGCTCTGTTTGAGCTCAGCCACATTATCGAGCCGCTCTTGACTTCCCTCGGTACGCAGCATGCGATCGTAGCCGCTCTCGTTAAGCACGGCCGCCATAACATCGCTTACCGCACGCCCCTCGAACTGTCCGCGGAATCGCTCGACGAGCGCCAGAAGCTGCTTTGCCTTGGTGCGTTTGAAAATTTCATCGTCGATGGTTTGCTCAAGCGCTTCATATAGCGTGCACTCATGCCCATCGGCCCACTCGCGCAGAAATGCCATGCGTCGCTGGCCCATGTTGCGTTTCGGCACATTCGCCACGCGCGCAAACGACAAGTCGTCCTGATACGCCACGAACCGCAAATAGCTCAACGCGTCCTTCACTTCGCGCCGACCAAAGAACGGAACCCCGGAATACAGCGTATAGGGAACATTGGCCTGCATTAATGCTTCTTCTACCGCACGCGATGCATAATGCGCGCGATACAGCACCGCCATGTCACGATACGCCACCCCGGCCTCATGCAGCTTCTGAGCGCCTTCCGCAATCCACGCCGCTTCTTCTTCGGGCGATTTTGCATGGTGCCATACCGTGGGGCCATGAACGCCGCGCTGCGCCTCGAGCCGTTTGGGAATGCGCTGTTTGTTCTTCTCGATGAGCGAATTCGCCACGCCCAGCACTTCAGGCGTGCTGCGATAATTCTCGGTCATAAGAATGGTCTTGCAACCCTCATGTGCATCGGTGAAATCGAGCAGGTACCGAACGTCGGCGCCACGCCATGTATAAATCGTTTGATCAGGATCGCCCACGACGAACAGGTTGCGATGGTATTCAACAAGCTTTTCCATGAGCGCGATTTGCAGCGCGTCGATATCTTGAAACTCGTCGATCATGACATATTCAAGACGCTGTTGCCACTTCAGCGCAATATCGGGGAAATGGTCGAAAATATGCAGCGTGATAATGATGAGGTCGTTGTAATCGAGTCCAAAGCATTTCTTTTGCTGATACAGATACCCATAGAAAATGATGTCGTCCACTTTGCGCGCATCAAGATATTTTTGCTTGAGCTCCGTCAGCGGAAGCGAGAGAAGGTCGAGATAATAATCGGGGCGCTCTATCGTTTTCAAAATCTCGATCATATCGCGCGCCTTGCCGAAGGTTTTCTCGCGCAGGGTGATTTTGCGCTCATCGTAAATCACCTGCAGCATCGCATCAATATCGGCATTGTCGAGTACCAGAAAGCTTTGCGGGTACCCCACGGCATGCGAATCTTCTTGCAGCACCGAAACGCAGAAGCTATGGAACGTGCAAATGTAACCCGTATCGTTATCGCCCGTCACGCGACGAATGCGCTGGCGCATTTCGTTGGCCGCCTTATTGCTGAACGTGACGCACAAAATATTGCCCGGCAGAATGCCCAGGTCGTTGACCAAGTACGCGAACCGATGCGTGAGCGCGCGCGTTTTGCCCGTACCCGCACCCGCAATCACTCGAACGAAGCCCTCAGTCGTGGTAACGGCTTCGAGCTGCGCAGCGTTCAGCTGAGGCTCCTCAGGCGTCGCAAGCCCCGTAGCTTTTTGTATGCTCGTGAAATATGTTTGCTCGTTTTCCATGCGGAACAGTATAGCAAAAACGAACAGGTGTTCCTATATAAAAGTTAATGTGCCTGGCGAGACATGCGCTTCCGCTTCGGTCAAGTCCTGCTCGCAACGAAGGCGCCACTGCGCCTTCTGCTCGTGCGGAATCTATCGGAAACGCACGTCTCGCCAGGCACACCACATCAAATCGATGCCTTGGTCGGCAGACCAAAGCGCTTTCGGTACGCAAGCCGCAGCTCGAACCCGAAACGCGCCGCCAGATCACCGCGCAGCATCGAGCCAACACCTTAATCATCAGGCCAAAGTATTACCTGTTCTCAATGTTTCCGATATTCTTCAGCTCGATCGAAATCATGCCGTTCGGCATGCTTACAAATTCGATGAAATCGGGATTGTGAGAGTACTCCGTAGGGAAAGTGATTTCGATGCCCGTATCGGTACGAATTTTGTGGTTGCGAGCCAAACGCTGCGCCGCCTTCTTCTCCATAGGTACCTTGTCGGGCAAGTTTTCGGCTGCGACCGCTTCTTCAAAACGCTTCTGCATAGGCTCGTCGTCGAATACTTCTTCGGCCATGTCCCACGGCGCAAGATACGCCGAATCGTCGGCGTTTTCGTTCACGTAAGCCTTCGCCTTAGAAGCGGCTACAGCCGTGTTCGCGCCGAATTCCTGCGCGACTTCCTCAACGATACGCGTCACTGTGTCGACGACTTCCTTGCTCGACGCTTCACTTGAGCATTGCAGCAAACCCTCGGGCAAAAGCAAACGCTTCTCACCCGAAATCTCGCGTTCCTTGTCACAGAACAGCACTTCGAGCGTTTTGCTTTCCACGAGCGCGTAGCTCGAAAGCTTCTGCGAAGGATTCGGCAAAATGGCGTGATGGCGCGCGATGTCGACGCGCGTGCCGAGTTCTCCCCCGCCCACTTCATGCATGAATGCAGGACGGCTATTCAGCAAAGCCACAACAAAGTAGCGCTTGCCCTGTGCCTCATATGCGGCTTCCTGATCTTCCTCAGGCGTATCAGCTGAAACCTTGGGTGCATCATCTTCGAAGTCGGCAACGAGCACGTCGCAGCTTTCAGGCGATTCCATATGGCCCAACTCTTCGGCGATGAACTGAGCGCACTGGCGCGACAGGCTCACGAAATCGACCTGATTGGCGAAATAATCGCGCACCTCGCCCTCAAACGATGAGTCGGGCTCAAATTCGCCACGGCGATTTTCCACGCTCGAAAGCGCTTTTCGGCACGTCTTGCCCACATACGACTTCACCTTGCGATCGGAAAGATCGAGCTCCTCTTCGGAAAACACGTTCACGCACGACTCGAAGTCGCACACATGAAGAATCGCATGGTTCACACGCAGCATACGCACTCACTTTCAAACGCCAATAAACACGGCATTCCATGGTAGCGAACTTCAGCAAGCGCGCGGCCCATTCCCCGAGAAAACCTAAGAACGCGCCCCGGCCAAAAACCTGTTAAATGCTCGTAGCATTTAACAGGTGCCAGTCCAATGCAACACCACCGCACGCTCCAAGCGCGAGAAACCGAGCATAAAACAGACCAGATAAAACTCATGATGCAAATTACCCAAGCATTTGAAAAGGAGCCTGTCATTAACGAGGCGCTCCCGCAAACGAATGTTACGGGCGGCGGGAACTTTGAGCAAACCTGTTAAATGCTACGAGCATTTAACAGGTTTGGGCAAAAAAGAAGAGCCCGCGATTTCTCGCGAGCCCTTCTGTAAGAAGCAGGGGTTTCAGGCGAACCACCAAGGCTTAGTGAGCCAGGTCGTCCTTGCCGGAAATGTTGTGCTTCTCGATGTCGTAGGTCAGGCCACCATGCTCTTGACCGAAGAACATGAGCTTGGAAGGAGCCAGACCCTCGATGTTTGCCAGGTACGCATGAAGCAGCGTAAAGGCGATGAACACGAACATCATGAAGTAGTGGATGATGCGCACGCTCATAGCGCCACCGAGACCAGCGATAGCAGCCTCGAACAGCGGCATGTTCGCGCAGGGCGGCCACAGGCACAGACCGGTGAAGAACATGAAGATAATCAACACGGGGATGCACAGGTAGCTGATCTTCTGCGGAACGCCGAGCTTAGCAGACAGCGGGTGGTCCTTCTTGAGGAACAAGTAGTACTTGATCCACTGCGGGCCCTGGTGACGGTTGTCAGCCTGGGGCAGCCACGTTTTGTAGTCGGGAACCACTTCGCGGGTGCCAGCGGTCGGGGCGCTCTTCACAATGAATGCCAGCACAACGCGCAGCAAGCAGTTGATGAAGAGCACGAAGCCGAAGGCGATGTGCAGGCCACGGGCGATGCCCATGAACTCAGGCCAATACGGGAAGTGAATCGCGAAACCGGTGATGATAAGAACCACCATGGAAACGAGGTTCACCCAGTGAGTGAAGCGGAACGGAGCCGGATGGGCCTCACGGTAGTGTGCGAGATGTGCCATCTTACTTCACCCCCCACGGGCTGGTTACGGTCTCGAACTTCTTGCCGGTCTTCGGCTCGACGATATGCACAGCGCAAGCGGTGCAGGGGTCGAAGCTGTGAACGGTACGCAGCGCGTTGATCGGCTTCTCCACGTCTTCCACGGGCACGCCGATGAGCGCCTGCTCCAACGGGCCGTAGTTGCCCTGCGGGTCGTGCGGAGCGAGGTTCCACGTGGACGGAATGATGATCTGGTAATCGGTAATCTTGCCGCCCTTGACCTTCTCGGAGTGGTAGAGAGCGCCACGCGGGGCCTCCCAGAACGCGGTGCCTTCGCCATCGGACTTCTCGGGAGCACGGAAGTACTCGGAGTCGCCGCTCTTGATAGCTTCGCACAGCTCGTTAACCCATTCCTTCATCAGCGTAGCGATGTAGAGGGTCTCAACCTGGCGGGCAGCAGTACGGCCGAGCGTGTTCTGCAGAACAGAAAGATCGCCAGCCTGAGCGCCCAGAGCAACGAGCATCTCGTCGACATGCTGCTTGACGAACGGAACGCCGCGCTTGTAAGCGACAAGCACGCGAGCGAACGAGCCGGTCTCGAGAGACTTGCCGTCGTACAGCGGGCACTTGTCCCAAGTGTAGCGGTCGTTGACGTCGTACTCGGTGAATGCGGGCTTAGTGTCCTGTTCGAACGGCGGCAGATCAGCGTCGCCCTCGTACCAGGAGTGGCCAACATACTCGGTGATCTTCGACTCGTCGGGGTCGGAGATGTTGAAGTTCTCGTCGAGAACGCCAGCAGGCAGGTAGCGATTGCGCATGCGGTCGGCGTAGGAAGTGCCCTCGTCGAATGCATTCTCGAACACGCCCCAAGCGGCATAGCGGCCAATGCCCTTGCCGAACGTGGTGGCCTCGGGATAATACTTCGCGATGGCCAGCGTGTCGGGAATCATGGTATCGGCGACCCACTGGTAGACCTCGTCGACGAGGCCCTTGAGGTCGTCGAGCTTCTCGGCGGTGGGAACGAATGCCGTGCCGCCAGGAACGATGGTCATGATGTGGGGCATCTTGCCGCCGAGCAGCGCCGCAATCTCGGAAGCCTTCGACTGCATCTGCAGGGCTTCCAGGTAATGCGCGGTAAGAATGAGGTCGGCCTCGGGAGTCATGTTGTACTCGCCGGTGTCGAACCAGTTGCCGCTGAAGATGGAGAGCTGGCCGTTGTCGGCGAACTTCTTCAGGCGATCCTGCAGGCCAACGAAGTCGGCAGACGGGGTGCCCAGCTCGGTCGCCAGGTCGTAGGCGTCAGCCGCGTCGGCGGAAAGCGCGTTCAGCGGGTTCACATAGTCAAGGCCGGCCAGGTTGTACAGCCAAAGGATGTGGCTGTGCAGGAACTGCGCGCCCTCGACGAGGTTGCGGATGATGCGGGCATTGTTGGGAATGGTGATACCCAGAGCCTGCTCAGCTGCGATAGAAGCGGAATGCATGTGCGAAACAGGGCACACGCCGCAGATGCGCTGCACGATGTAGGCGGCATCTTCGGGGGTGCGGTCGCGCACGACGAGCTCCATGCCACGGAAGCAACCGCCGGAAATCCAAGCGTCGGTAACGACGCCGTCGGTAACCTCCATCTCAGCGCGAAGGTGACCCTCAATACGGGTAATGGGGTCGATAACGGAACGCGTCATTTACTCGTCGCCTCCTTTCTTGGCGTCAGATTTCGGGGCGTCGTCATACACGCCGATGGACTTATCAGGATGCTTAGCGTCCCAAGCGCGCTTCTTCTCGAACTCGGCGCCATTCGGCACGCGGCCGGCGGCCTTCATGCCGAAGCCATGGATGACCAAAGCGACGGCTTCGATGCCGATAACAGCAGCGGCAATGGTGCCAGGCTGGAACTTGAAGTCGCCGATGTTCAGGTCGCGATGGCGCTTGAAGAACGGCGTGTTGACCTCAATCCAGTTCTGGCCCGGGTTGTTCGGGTTGGCTTCGCAGCAGCCGATGCAGGGAGCGCCAGCTTCAACGCACCAAGAACGACGGTGGTTGTAGCGAACAACGCCGCAGTTGGCCTTGGTTTGCGGGCCGCGGCAGCCCAGCGGGTACAGGCAGTAGCCCTTGGCCTCTTCAGGAGAGCCGAACTGGTAGACGAACTCGCCATTCTCGAAGTGGCCACGACGCTGGCAATTGTCATGAATAGTCTGGCCGAAAATCTGCGTGGGCTTGTTCTCGGCGTTGAGCTCGGGCAGCTCGTCCAGCAGCAGGTACTGGATGAGCACCGCGCAGAGCCACTCGGGGTTCGGCGGGCAGCCCGGGATGTTGATGATGGGCACGTTAATGCCCTGCTCCTTGAGGAACGCCTGCACGCCCGTCGCGTTAGATGCGTTGGGGGCAGCAGCCATCCAGCCGCCGTTGACGGCGCAAGAACCAAGCGCCACGACTGCGGTCGCCTTTTCAGCGGCCTCAATCAGATGCTCGTTGCCGGTTTTGCCAGCAACGCGAAGCGCATTGCCGTCCCAGCCGTTGAGCACGGCGCCTTCATACACCAAAATGTAGTTGCCGGCTTCGATGGTCTGCTCCTTGGCCTTTTCCATCGAATGGCCCGCAGCAGCGGACAGGGTCTCGCTGTAGTTGAGCGAAATGAGCTCGAGCACGACGGCAGCAGCGTCGGGTGCGTCGATCTGCGCGAACGCCTCGGTGCAACCCGTGCAAGAAGCACCCTCGATCCAGATGACCGGGTACAGGTCGCCCCGGCTTGCGCCGATGACCGACTCCTCCAGAGCCTGAGCCACGCGCGGAGCGGCGACTTCACCCAAGCCAGCCATAACCGCGAGCGTGCCACACAGTTTCATGAAGCTACGACGCGAAACACCGCGCGCTTCGAGCATTCCCTGAAACTCTGAGGCAGTGGACTGTTTGTCCATTCGTACACCTCCTATTAGATGCATGGTGGAATCACTGACGGCTATGCATTATGGCGCAAATGATGCATGCAAGGTGGCAAAACCCGCCAACGGCAGCCTGTTGTGAAGACATTGCGGGAAATGGCACAACTATGTTACGCCGTTGACAAATCGTAACATGAATGTTGACTCTGGATATCTTTTTTTCGCCCAAATGGGGCGTTTCTGTCCGTCGTGTTTCCTTATACGGCATCCCTGAACTGGGAATAACCATTTTATAGTGAGGACACGTTTCCAATTCTTTGGACACTTTCCACTATTTGTGGTTTGCGGAAATGAGACAGGCTCAAAAAGTGACTAACAGGATATCCCCTAAAGCGGGGTAGTTACGAATTGAGTACGACGGCCACGCGAATCTGTCCTATTCACCGTAATGCATAAGCCCGAAAACGCTACGCGAGCCAGCCGTCGCCTTCGCGATGGAAGAAGCCTTCGCGCGCAAGATCGGCCATGATGGATTCGAATTCGTCGCTCTCCACCCCATCGCGGCCCGATTTGCGCTCCTCGGCATTCAATCGACGCAGCAATTCGGCCGACGAAAGCCCCGGCGCGGCCATGACTTCGCGCACGAGCCATGCGCGCTTTTGGCGGCGCGAGCCTTCAAATTTGCTTTGGCGCGTATAGGCCGCGGCCTTGCGGGCCGGATTTTTGTGGTCTTTCTTCAAACGAGCGCCCACATCGAGCAGCGCGTAATACCAGCCGCGCACATCTTCGGCGGGGCACGCGCGCTCTACGAGCGGGCGCAGCTCCTTGTCGGTCACGCGTTCGGCATCGCGGAAGAAGCAGTGGATGAACACCGCGCGCACGTTCGTCTCAAGATAAAGGCAGGGAACATCGCGCGCAAACGCCGTGATGCCCGCCGCGGTGGCGTCACCGATGCCGGGAAGCTTCACGAGCTCATTTACGCCTTCAGGCATGCGCCCGGCGTATTCGGCGGAACATATATCGGCGGCGCGCTTCAACGCGAGCGCGCGGCGGTTGTAGCCCAAGCCTTGCCATTCCTCGACCACATCGGACGAACTCGCCGATGCGAGCGCGTCGACCGTGGGGAAATGGCGCAAAAACCGTTCCCATCGGGAAAGCACGCGCGCCACCTGCGTTTGCTGCAGCATGGCTTCAGAAATCCAAATGGCATACGCGTCGCGCGTATTGCGCCAGGGAAGGTCGCGATACAGCGCCTGCCCCGCTTCGCGCACCCATGCCTGGAATTCCGCGATGTCGGCATCGCTGGGATCGCTCGAAAAAAGGGGCGCCTCAAGCGCCCCTTCAATGGTCATCGAACCTCTCCCGAAAACAGCTTTTCGAGCGTGATGGATTCGAAATAGTCCTGCATAAGCCTGTCGGCATGCTTCCAAATGCCGTGATACTCACAGCCGCCACAGCGCTCGCAGTATTCCGGGTCGGCCGAGCACGGCGACATGTTCATGGGCCCCTGAAGCGCGGTAAGCACATCGAGCACCGTGGTTGTCGCGGGATCGCACGCAAGCGTAAGGCCGCCCTTCGCGCCACGCACGGTTTTCAAAAGCCCCGCATGCACCAAATCGTGCTGAATGGAGCGGGCGAACGCATAAGGAATGCTTTCAGCGTCGGCCACATCGGACACCGACACATACGCGTCTTTGTTCGCATACGCCGCGCGAATGATGCGGCAGGCGTAATCGGTTCGGCGAGTAAGTTCCACGGCTATTCAACACTTTCGTCATCGTCGCCAAGCGCGTCGTAGCGCTGGCTTTCGGCTTCGGCTTCTTCTTCGAAATCGCGTTCGATATCGGCAATC
>NZ_CDRRGL010000073.1:0-9867 GCF_977041755.1 Slackia sp. | reverse complement strand
GATGTTCGCCTTGATAAGGCCTGTTACGACATTGGTCGACGGGCGCTGCGTAGCGACGATCATGTGGATGCCCGCCGCACGAGCAAGTTGCGCAATGCGGCTAATGGAGAGTTCGACCTCTTTGCCGACGTTCATCATGAGGTCGGCGAGCTCGTCGATGATGATGACGATATACGGCATCTTTTTCGGCCACTCATCTTCGGGTTTTTCCTCATCATCGAGCTGTCCGCTTTCAACTTTTTTATTGTATTGCGAAATATTGCGCACGCCCGCCTTCGACATGACTTTCAGACGGCGCTCCATTTCAGCCACGCCCCATGACAGAGCGCTCGCCGCTTCCTTGTTTTCGGTAACGACGGGCACGTACAAATGGGGGATGCCGTTATACGGGGTGAATTCAACGCGCTTCGGGTCAATCATGATGAAGCGAACCTCATCGGGCGTGGCACGCATGAGAATGGACATGATCATCGCGTTAATTGCGACTGACTTGCCCGAACCCGTGGTGCCGCCGATAAGCAAGTGCGGCATTTTCGCGAGGTCGACGACAATCGAATGGCCTTCGACATCTTTGCCGATAGCCATTTCAAGCGGTGCGCCATGGGCGTCTTTGAGCACGTCGCCCAATAGCACGTTCTGTCGCGTGCGATTCGGCACCTCGATGCCGACATGATTCGTTCCAGGAATGGGCGCGAAAATGCGCACACCGGGCGCCGCGAGCGCCAAGGCGATATCGTCGGTCAAGCTCATAATGCGGCTTACGCGCACGCCAGAAGGCAAGTCAACCTTGAACAGCGTGACCGTGGGACCGGCAACCCAGCCGACAACCTGCGCCATGATGCTGAAATCTTCGAGGGTGTTTTGCAGCTCAGCGGCAAGCGTGCGAAGCTCAGCCTCGTCAGCTTCGGTAGCAACTTCGGTATGGCGAATGAGGCCAAACGCCGGCAAGGTGAAATCGCCGCGCGTCTCCCCTTCTTTATTAAACGCAGAATTGTCGATTTTCTTAGCTTTAGCCGAACCCGCAGCACGCGTTTTCGACGCCCCAGACGCGGCGGAAACATCGCTCAAACGACGCGTCATCGGCTTTTCGGCAGCGCCCTCGTTCGAATCGGGCCGCAAAGCGTTGTCGACAGCCTCGACTTCGTCTTCCCAAGGAAGCGGCTCGCGCTTCGCTTTCAGCACCCGCGTTTTCGCAGAAGGCTCAGGAGAGCTGCAGTCTGCCTGCTTTTTTATCCGGGAAGACGCGGGCTTCGCGCCAAAAAGTTGAGTGATGGCTTCATCTTCGGCGGCGCCGACGGCATCACGAACACCCTCGGCTGCATGCGCTACGCCCATGCCAGTGGCAACACCAGCAGCTCCCGCCGCAGCATTTGAAGCAGCGCTCACGACATCGTCGGCAGCGCCGAAAGCGTATTCAGCTGGCCAATAGGTGTCGACCGTGGGAACAGGAGCCTGGCCAGGACGACGGCCTTCGAGCAATTGCGTCGAAAGCGACTCCGATGCGCGGCGAGGGCGCGAAAGGTCACGAGGCACATGCACAGGCTCGGCACGACGAATGCGTGCTGGCGGCACCTCTCGTTGGGCCTCTTGCGCAGCCTTCGCAGCAGCGGCAGCTTCGCGTTCCTTTTTCGTCATGCCGAAACCGGCAAGCAAGCCGCGCTCTTCGCGACGAGGGACGCGAGCCTCGGGAGACTCGACCTGCGCCTGAGGACGATTTTCGTCAAGCGCAGCATAGGGATTATCGTTCTCATCGATAGCTTCGTAAGGAATGCCAGGAAGTTCGTCGTCTTCCGCATCGCGTACGGCACGCAGGCGCGCATTGAATTGCGAACCCTTCTCGCGAAGCGACTCGAATGCGCCCGTAAGCGAAAAGCCGATGATGACGGCTCCGGCAAGCGCGACCCCGAGAAGGAGCACGATGCTCACGGCTTCGCCGAACAGCTGCAGAAGTGCCCATGCAATGCCAGAGCCAACGTAGCCACCGCGCGAGGCAAGCACATTCGCGTCGAAAAGCACAGCGCCATTGGTTGAAGAGCCAGGCGTAAGCAGCGAAAGGGCCGACATGAACGCAAAGAAGAGCATGGCAAGCCCCACGCCCAAGCGTAGAGGCAAATCGGCGCGATCGACGCGAACAATGAGGCTCGCGCCCACGATAACCAAAATGAACGGCAGCACATACGCGCCAATTCCGAGCGAAAGATGCAACGCGCTCGAAAGAGCGCTCGTCAGAAAGCCAGAAGGCTGCAATACAACGGCCAAGAAGAGCACGACGGCAAGCACGGCGACAATGACGCCGGCGATATCGCGCTTGGTGCGATCGTCGAAAATACGCGGCTCGCGATCGAAGCCCTCAAAGGGGGCTTCCTCTTCGACGGTACGGGCACGCGCCCTGCCGCGAGACGGAGCATCTTTAAGCGCGACGCGATCTTCGGCGTCGTTCTTTCCCTTTTTCCTTTGGGTAGAAGCGCCTTTGGCGCTATTCGATTGTGCGGTGTTCTTCTTTGAACCGCGGGCCAATGGCGTGCTCCTTCAAATACTGCGTTTACGATGCATATAAATTCGGCAGCGGCCGAGTCGCCCGAAAGGCGACCCGGCCGAAATGTCCATACGGCTTGCACTGACGTGCGAAACCTGAATTATAGCGCAGCGGAATGTTCATTCCGCGAAACGTTTACACCTCGATAATCGTCGCGATAACCATAGGGCGCTGCTTTGTGCGGTCCCACAGAAGCGAGTGCAAGGAATCGCGGCACGCCTTCTCAAGGTCTTTGCCCTTCACGCCGCGCTCAACGCTGCGACGCAGGGTGCATTTGACGCCGTCGGTCGCCTCGCGACGAAGCTCAGCAACATCGCCGCCCGTGATGCCGTGCATCTCGACGCGCACATTGCCCAAAATCTGGTGGCGCTTATGATCGACAGCGGCGCAAATGCAAGCGAAGCCGCAATTGGAAAGCGTCGTGCGCTCATCGAGCACGTCTTTCGAGGTATCGCCCACCGAAAGGCCGTCAACGTAGACGATGCCGTTTTCGACGGGCTCACCGAATTTAACGATGCCGTTCGTCATCTCGAGCGTATCGCCGTTTTCGCACATAAAGATATGGCTCGGGTCAACACCCGTGGCCTGAGCGAGATTCGCATGAGCGCGAAGATGCATCGACTCGCCATGCACCGGCATGAAGTACTTCGGCTGCACGATAGAAAGCACGAGCTTGAGCTCTTCTGCACTCGCGTGGCCCGACACGTGAACCATGGCGCGGTGCTTGTCCCACACATCGCAACCAATCTTGGAAAGCTGGTTCACGATGCGCGTAACAGCTTTCTCATTGCCAGGAACGGGCGTCGCGGAAATGATGACCGTGTCACCTTCGTCAATCTGGATGGTCTTATGCTCGCCGTTCGCGATACGGGCAAGCGCCGAAAGCGGCTCGCCCTGGCTACCCGTGCACATAATGACGACCTTCTCGGGCGGAATACCCTTCAGGTCATAGGCGTCGATAAGGTCGACGTCTTGAATCTTCAGATAGCCCAAGCGACGTGCGATATCGGTGTTTTGAATCATCGAACGGCCCGTGACCACGACTTTGCGACCGCACGCGACAGCCGCATCGGCGATCTGCTGCAGGCGATGGATATGGCTTGCAAAGCTCGCGATAATGACGCGACCCTTGGCGTTCTCAATAATGGGACGCAACGTCTTGCCCACTTCAGCCTCAGAAGGCGTGAAGTTCGGGTTCGTAGCATTCGTCGAGTCGCTCATCATGAGGTCGACGCCCATTTTCGAGAAACGCGCGAGCGCTCCGAAGTCGGTGCGAACACCGTCAATAGGGCTCTGGTCGAGCTTGAAGTCGCCTGTGTGCAGCACATTGCCGGCCGGAGATTGGAAGAACACGCCGAGCGCGCCAGGAATGGAGTGATTCACCGCGAAAAAGTCGACCACGAAATTGCCGATTTTCATCTCGTCGCCAGGATTGACTTCGCACAGCTTCGCCTTAATGCGATGTTCCTTGAACTTGCCCTCGATAAGGCCGAGCGTCATCTTCGTGCCGTAAATCGGAACCTTCTTGGTAAGGTCTTTCATGAGGTACGGCAAGCTACCCGTATGGTCTTCGTGGCCGTGGGTAATGATGATGCCGCGAAGCTTATGCTCATTCTCAAGCACATACGTGTAGTCGGGAAGAATGAGGTCGATGCCTGGATGGTCGTCATCGGGGAACATGAGACCAGCGTCATCGAGAATCATGTCGTCGCCACACTCGATGACGGTCATGTTCTTGCCAATGCCGTCGAGACCGCCAAGCGGAATGACCTTCAGAGTCACATCGGGGTTGTTCTTCACCGCACGGCGAGAATTGCTGCCAGAGCGAGGCTTGCGCGTGCGCGGTTTGTTGAACGATTCGGGCTCGAGTTCGGAGCCTGGCGTAAGCTGCGGGCGCTTGTGATCGAGCGAGACGTGCTTGGTGCGCGTCGTGGAACGACGACGATTTCTGTTCGAAGCCTTCGATGACTGCTCGGCCTGATTGGCAGAGGCAGCCTTGGCGTCTTGCTGGCTGCCGTTTTGCGCGGCGTCTTTCTTAGGACCGCGGCCGCGCCCCCCGCGAGAGCCGCGAGAACGGCTGCGACTTTTCGTACCATCGGTGCCTTCAGCGTCATTTTTTGCCGCAGAAGACTTGGCAGCAGCAATAGCGCCGCCAAGCGTGCCAGAAGACAGCTCCGGCAAGTTCTGTTCGTTAGTCAAGTTTCATTCGCTCCTTAAGCATAGTGAAACGCACATAGAGGCGCCCAAAGGTCGCACGGCGTTTCGGTATTCCAATGAACACATTGCCCGGCAGCACCAACGCGCGCCAGCGCAATGCAACATCCATACAAAAGAACGCAGTATGCGCTCGAAGACCAACCACCTATCGCACAATGCGAGCCGCAGAATAATTGGCAGTTTGGCCAGACGTCCAATAAAGCGGACGTAAATCAACAACACAATATTGTACGCCAAAGGCATAACCGCCGCCAAATCGGCGGTATGACGATGCGAAGAAATGGTGAATTGAGACGAATCGTCGGTTCATGTCAAAGCTAAACGAAGCCAGGCGAGCGTATAGCGCAGTGCACGAAGGGCGCGAAACGGTAACGAGTTGTGGTCACAAGCAGCGTCACGCGACCAAAAACTGGCAATTGGGCCGAAATACGAAACGACCCCGCCTATGCGGGGTCGTTAGATGCGGAAGTCTTTAAGCAAAGATGCTTGCATAGCCCATAACGAAAATGGCCACGATGAGCACAGGGATGCCGTATTTGATCCACGGTTTTGCCCAGGCGGGGAATTTAACGCCTTTCCCCTGGTCGGCTTCAGCAAGGAAGTTATCCCAGCCCCAGCCGAATTTCTGCGTGCAGAACAGCACGAAGACAAGAGCGCCCAGCGGCAGCATATTGTTCGAGACGACGAAGTCCTCGATGCTCTGAATATCGCCGATTGAGGGAATCGAGATGTCGGAAAGCACGTTGAAACCGAGCGCGCACGGCAAGCTCAGCAGCACGAGCAAAATGGCGGTTATGGTAACGGCACGGCTGCGCCACATGCCGAATTTGTCCATCGTCCAGCTTACGAGATTCTCGAACACAGCGATAACCGTGGAAAGAGCCGCGAAGCTCATGAACACGAAGAAAAGCGCTCCCCACACATTGCCCAGAGGCATTTCCGCGAATACGGCGGGAAGGGTGACGAACACGAGCGAAGGGCCCGAATCGGGCGTGACGCCATACGCGAAGCATGCGGGGAAAATGATGAGACCCGCAAGAATGGCAACGACGGTATTGAGCGCCGTAACCGAAATGGCTTCGCCCGTCAGGCTGCGCTCGCGGCCAATGTAGCTGCCGAAGATCTCCATTGCGGCAATGCCGAGCGACAGCGAGAAGAACGCCTGCCCCATGGCGGCGTAGACCGCCTGCCCAAACGTCGCCCACTGCTCAGCAGGCGTATTGCCGGCAAACAGCTTACCGAAATCGGGAATAAGATAAAACGCAATGCCCTCGCCCGCTCCCGGCAAGGTAACCGTGCGAATGCACAGTGCAATCATGATGACAAAGAGGGCGGCCATCATGATTTTCGTGATGCGCTCGACGCCTTTTTGCAGGCCTAGACGGCACACAAGAAAGCCGATGAGCACAACGACGACCATCCATCCAATAAGCTGCGCGGGGTCGGCCAGCATGCCTGAAAACGTCGCGGCGATCACATCGGGGTCGGTCGTGGACAGTTCACCCGAAGCCATTTTGGGAATGTACGCAAGCATCCAGCCTGCAACCGTCGTATAAAACATGAGCAGCACGTAGCAGCCGATTTGGCCCCACCACGTAAACCAGTGGAAACGGCGATTCGGCTCCAAAACGTCATATGCAAGCGCACCGCTCTTCTGGCTCGCACGGCCCACGGCGAACTCCATCACCATAACGGGCAAACCAAGAATAACGAGGAAGATGAGATATAACAGCACGAATGCGGCGCCGCCGTATTCGCCGACGATATAGGGGAAGCGCCAAACATTGCCCAAGCCAATCGCGCAACCTGCAGCGATAAGCAAAAAGCCGATACGCGACGCAAAATGTTCGCGCGCAGGTGCGGCTTGCTCGTTAGAAGCCATCGAAAACCTCTCTATATAAATAGGTAGAACAACGATTGCGTCACAGAACGCAAACTCTAAAAGTATATCCAATAACCAACTCTCTGCGCGAAAAAAGCCGCCCCTCGGGGCGGCTTTTCGATAAACGCAGCAGAAAACGCAATTTGACAACGACTCTACCACTCAAGGCGTTCATTGAGAAATGGCTCGAACCATCGTATCACCAGCATGTTGAGACTCGCGTCACTCTATCGAAGCGGCGGCTCTTAAGCGGTAGCTACAGACCCTTCGACAATCTTGCCTTCCTCATCAACGCGAGGCGCGCCAGCAGCGATTTGCTTCGCAACGAGCTTACGCGCGAGCTTCACCGAGGCAACCATGCACACGCCCGTGATGATTGAAATCACCATGCCGAAAATCCAGGCGGGAGTAAAGCTCAAAGCCGCGTCGAACGCCTGGCCCGAAACGATAGCTCCCATAATGCCGCCAACGCTCTGCACGGCGACCATGATACTCGTGGCCCTGCCGATATCGAGACGGCCGAATTCTTTCGTCATCATAACCGAAGGACCAACGGTGCATACGCACGTGCCGAACGCAAAGAACACTGCACCAAGAATCGGACCCCAGTCGGTCGTGTTGAAAATCATGAAGAAATTGGCCGCGAAGCACGTAAAGGCGCCGATAATGGACGAAGGAATGAGCCCAAGACGGTCATACATCGAGCCGAGCGCAACCTTGCAGAACACAACAAGCACCAATTCGGCGGAAAGCACCGTAGAAGCCCAGGCGATATCATGGCCACCCGTCACGATGGTCTCACCATTCATGACAACGGAAGTCATATTCGAAATCGTGTTCACGACGATCATCGCATTAATTGCGCCAACCAGCATAAAGCCCAACGCGAGCAGCCAGAACGCAGCGCTTTTCTTCATGACCTTCCAACCAATGGCAACCGTGACCTCGGGGTCAGCCTGTACAACCTTTTTCTTGCCCTTGCTCTCGATCGCTTTAATTTCGTCCTCGGTAAGCTCAGCGCCATAAGGCTGCAGGCCTTTATCGGAAGGATGCGAACGGAAGAAAATCACGGCGATGGGAAGTGAGCCGACCAGGCAGATAACCGCAAGTACCACGAAAGCAAAGCGCCAGCCAGAGGTGGCGATGATGTTGCCGACGATCGGCGAGAGAATTGCGCCGCCGAACGCGGAACCGCACAGCGCCAACGACACGGCGAAACCGCGCTTCAAGTTAAACCAGTTCGTGATAATAACCGAGACGAACAGGCGCGCGCCGGCAGTGATAATGGTGCCAGAAAGCGCGGCAAGCAAGTAAATATGCCAGGGAGCGCTTGCGACCGAATACCCAAAGAGCATCACCGTCGCAAGAGCCGTAATGCCCACCGCGATAGCGCGAGCATTGATTTTATCGAGCAAAAAGCCAATGATGAGCGTGCCCACAATCGAAATAAGCGACGCGAGCGATGTACCCGTGTTGTATTCGCCGATCGTCATGCCCAAATCGCCCACGATTTGCGCCTGAAAAAGCGACATGCAGTTCACGAAGGCCGTGTAGCACGTAGCCATGATCATGAAGCCGCCGATGACAATCCACCAGCCGTAGAAGAAACCTTTTTTCTCTTTGCCGCCCGTCTTCGGCGCACCGTCTTGCGCACCGTTTGCGACTTGTTCTTCCGCCATTGTTCTTCCTTCCGATATGGCCCCCGTTTGCACAAAGAGCCGCAAATATAACGCGTAAAGTTACGACGATTCGCCACTTTAGTCAACTAAAGTTTTAACTCATTTGCATTTTAGCCGCAATTTATTGAGACATTTGAAATAAAAGCGCGTAGAATCGCTCGCCGAATTCTTCAGAACTTCGGCTTGCCCGAGGCTGCGGCCCAGGCGGAAAGCGAGGCACCAGTGCCGACATCCATTAATTTCTTCGAAGAGGCGACCGCGTTTAAAGAGCAACTCATTGCATGGCGCCGTGACATCCACCAGATGCCGGAAATCGGACTCGAAACGCCCAATACGAGCGCCTACATTCAATCGGAGCTTACCAAGCTCGATATTCCCTTCCACACGATCATCAACGGTTCGGGCGTCGTGGGAACCATTGGCGAAGGCGAACCGTGCCTTATGCTGCGAAGCGACATTGACGGCTTGCCAATGGCCGAAGAATCGGGCGAAGAGTTCGCATCGACCAACGGCAACATGCATGCCTGCGGCCATGATATGCACGCGGCTACCTTGCTTGGCGCCGCCCATATTCTGAAAGCGCACGAAAGCGAATTGAAAGGCACGGTGAAGCTGTTCTTCCAGCCAGGCGAGGAAGGCTACAACGGCTCTGACGAAGCGATTGCAGAAGGCGTGCTCGAAAACCCGCACGTCGACCGCGCATTCGCGATGCATGTGGTCTCGACGGTGCCCACGGGCGTAATCGTGTACGGCGAACGCCCTATGGCCGCGGCATACAACTGGAAAATCGTCGTTGAAGGCGTAGCGGGCCACGGGTCCATGCCCGACTCGTGCGTCGACCCCATCACCGCCGCCGCCCATATTCATATCGGACTTCAGGAAATTCTCGCCCGCGAGATTTCTCCCATGAGCGAGCTTGTCATTACCTGCGGCGCATTCAACGCCGGTGACGCCGGCAACGCGATTCCACAGTCGGCCACGATGCAAGGAACTATTCGCGTGTTCGACAAGAAGACTGAAGAACTCGCCAAAAAACGCATCACTGAAATCGCAAGCGGAATCGCCCAAACCTACCGCTGCGCAGCCACGACGACCTTCGGCCGCCCGAGCCCTGCAGTGTTCAACGACAAAGAGTTCATGGAACAATGCGTCGAATACACCAAGCAGACGCTTCCCCAAGCGCAACTCTACGGCGGCGCTCACGGCATGGGCTCCGAAGACTTCGGCAGCATCTCTCAAGCCTGCACCGCAAACTACATGATGATCGGCGCAGCTGCCGGTCCGCTCAACGAATGCTACGGACAGCACAACCCACATGTTCGATTCGATGAAAACGCACTTCCTATGTCGAGCGCGCTTTACGCAAGCGTCGCGATGAACTGGCTTGACGACAACGCGAAATAGAACAATCGCGACATATCGCTTCAATTGAAATGGACTCATAAAATTGCAAAGGACCCCGTTTCCTGAACGGCAAAAGAAGTGAATCAAGCGGCCCGGCTGAGCCTGTACTCGACCGGGCTGCTTCCGTCCAGGCGCCTCTTGATGCGCAC